>VBBD01000001.1 GCA_005882895.1 Candidatus Bathyarchaeota archaeon
AGGCGGCAGAATAACAGTTATCATGAGAATCGTAGGGATAATCCTGATACTTCTCGTCACTCAGCTTCTATTCAGCGGAGTCTTCCTAATCCAGATCATAACCTCTCTCGTAGGCACCGCGGCCGCAGCCAGCTTCGTGCCCGTCTTCTGGCCTACGCTGACCATAACCAAGTTGCTCCAGTCCGATTTTCTGAGCGGCGCTGGATTTCTAGCGCTGAGCGTAGCATTGTTTCTACTGCTTTCATACACTGCGCTCTCTTTCAGAGCCAAATATTGGGCCGTAACCCCGGCAGCAATTCACTTCGCTGGAGCTGGCTCCGTATCAGGCCCAAGCAGGCTCGGTTACATTGGTCTAAGCTCTTCCTCGATTGCAATGCTCAAGAGGGAAATTCGGTCCGCAACCCGAAGAAAGGAAGTAATCAGACTAATGGCTATCCCGATTATCATGCCCATCATGATATCCTTCCCCGCAATATTCTCCCCGGCCCCATCGTCAACATCTGGGCCTGCCCAGATTGATCCGATTTTCCTTGTTATTCCTTTTCTGTTCGGAATAGGATTGGGCGCACTATTTCTTGGAATGACCTCGATTGGTCAAGAAGGAAGAAGGCTATGGAATATCAGTGCGCTTCCGGTCTCCGCTAGTATGCTCGTAAAGAGCAAGCTCCTATTCACATCCCTTGTCTCAAGCATTGGACTCGGTCTAGGAGCGGCCGTCTCGGCCCTCCTCCTACACGCTTCGATATTTGTCGTTCTCGGGTTCATAGGCCTCGGGATCATCGTAATACTTGCCGAGGCTAGCCTTGGGATCGCTATAGGGTCAAGGTTCCCAGATTTCTCAGACGGACCAAGGCCAAGATTTGTCACAATAGTAGGCTCGATAATTGGTGCCGTGCTGGGCATCGTGGAGATGGCGATAATGTCCCTCCCCCTAGTCCTTTCATTCGTCCTGAGGACTTTTCTAGCGATACAACTGCCCCTTCAATTCGTGCTAGCCCTTTCGGGGGCTGTTGGAGGTCTGCTCACATGGACAGCATACGTTCTCTCGGTCAAACCTATCGATTCGATTCTGGCAGAACTCCCAAACTGATCTGAGGCTAGAAAGCCTAACGAATCGGATTGTGTGGATTGTTGACCTGGAATCATTGTTACCGTCATTTTGCGGGGTCTGTTGCAGATAACGTCAGGATGTCGTGCGGCAACGCGCCTCTATGTTGCCGCGTATAATGCGAATGATTTGACGCAGCTAGCCTCTGGAATTCTTCCTATATTTTCGCGTCGCATGCGCGACATTTCTCAGCCGCAAGTGGGTTCTCAGCACCACACTTGAGACAAGCCTTTAGGAAACTGGCGGGGTCGAACCACCAACCAGGGGAGTTGACTTTGGTGACTCGCCACCGGGAAGTGTCTCAACTTTCTTGGGTTTTTCTGGGCGGAAGGCGACAACGAGACTCGCTGCCCCGAATACGAGGAATACTAATCCAAGCTGCAAATGGGAGGGAATGTGAGTCTGATAGAATCTTTGAAAATTTACAGTTTCGTAGCTATTAATGAGGCCAGTGCCGTGCCTGAAGACGATCTCATACGTGTCTTGCAGAGGGAAGGTATAGGAGAAACTTCCGGACGCAACATTCACAATGCCGTAAAGGTAGTTAAATGAGGCCTGCGTCTGGAAAGCCCAAACTGGGCACTGCTCAGAATATAGAAGCTTACCGGGCTTCCTGAGTTTTCTTGGAATTGGCCAGAGATCACATCCGAAGAGGTCCTAGTTGTAACAAGGTTGGCGGTCAATCCTGGTTCAAGATTGAATGTGGATTGCTCGGAAGTTGTGGAGGTGTAGGTGAGGAAATTGTACCCGGCTAGCGAGAGGACGAACAAGGCTGAGATTAGAAAGCGAAGTCGATTCGGCTCCATGGCCGACAGTGATTTGAGGAGACATTACAACCACTAAAGGATTTCTCAGGAGCACTCTGGGCTTTCTCTCTACTCCGGCTCGGGCCAAAAGGGGTTTAGAAGTTTGACCGGCCTAAAACGCTAGGACCATGCATTATACGCTCGTCTGTTACTCGTTATGTGCTACTTTCGTAGCAAGCAACGTTAATATTTACTCGTGTGGAGAGGCCACGTGAATCATGGACAAGCAGCTGAGAGCCGAGTCAGGCCGTGAAACTTCTGCATGACAAGTGATTCACGGGAAACAAGTGAGAAATTTATGGAAATGTCTGACGAACCCAAGTCCTGGGTAGAAGAAGCGAGGAACAGGGTCAAACGTATCTCGGACCTTGATCCTCAAGACCGCCTAGACATCGTCTACGGTATCGGCTTGTGTTGCTCGACCCTCGCGAAAAGCATGCAAGGCTGGATGCAATGGATCGGGAATCTTTCTCTGAAGGACTTTGAGAGACCGGAGCTAGAGGAAATTTTCGGGATCATCAAAAAAGCAACTGTCCAGCTTATGGAGCTAGATATTGACAAGACCGAGAAGTACGAACAGTCTCACGGGTTGCGCCAGAAGGCGCCGGACCGGCAAAATCGGCTAGTCAGTTAGAGCAAGAATTAACAAGACACGACACGCTCGCACCGTGACCGTGGGCGTTCTGAAGAAGAGACGAATCGTTTCCATTGCCGAGTTCAGTATCCACCCCATCGGGACAGGAACAAGCGTTAGCCGATACGTTAAGCGAGCGCTGCGGGCTATATCAAAAATTGAGGGGCTTGAGTACCAAGTCACTCCGATGGCGACGATCCTCGAAGCCCAAGACGTTCATACAATACTGAAGGCGGTTGAAGATTCGCACTCGGCCTTGCGGTCAATGGGCGCAAAGAGAATTTCTTCGATTCTTAGAATCGACGAGCGCCTCGACAAACCAAGAACGATGAGGGACAAGACCAAAAGCGTCGAGGACTGATTGGGTCTATCCGGTCGCTACTCTAGCCTCTTGAACAGGCTCTGCATGAAGCGTATCGGGATCGGCTGTCCGCTCCTGCTGGTTTCGTAGTAGGTCTTGCACAAGTCACACTGCCAGACCTCCATGTCGCGGATCTGAGCTGGAGCCCCAGCTTCAAAGTCTTCTTGCACGATATATCGCCCGACAAAGTCGAGCTGCAGGTCACACTTTGGACATTTCAAGAATCCAGGTCTCAGCCTTTGTAATGTTCGCTGATGAACCTATCAGCGTCCATCGCTGCTTTGCAGCCGTCAGCTGCAGCGGTGACAGCCTGTCTATATCTGAAATCTCTTACATCTCCAGCCGCGAATACTCCAGGTACGTTTGTTTCAGTTTCGTTACGGGTGATAATGTAGCCTCTGGGGTCCAGATCGATTTGTCCCTTGAATACCGAAGTGTTCGGTTCGTAGCCGATCGCCACAAACACGCCGTCCGTTTTGAGAAGCTGTTCCTTTCCAGTCTTGAGGTTTTTGCTCCTAATTCCCGTAACGTTGCTGTCTCCTAGTATTTCTTCCACGACAGAATCCCAGACGAAGTTTATCTTCGGATTCTTTAGGGAACGTTCTTGCATTATTTGACTGGCTCGTAACCTGTCCCTTCGATGGATGACCGTCACTTTCCTCGTGATATTCGCGAGAAATGTGGCCTCTTCCATGGCCGTGTCCCCTCCACCAACCACAACCACTTCCTTCTCTTTGAAGAAATAGCCATCACAGGTCGCGCAGCTTGAGACCCCGTGTCCTCTAAGCTTGGTCTCTGAAGGTATTCCCAGCCATTTTGCGTTGGCACCCGTGCTGATGATTACCGTCTTTCCTTGAAGGACTCGTTTTCCTACCGTGACCTCGAAGGGTTTGGACTTGAAGTTCACCTTGGAAGCGTCGTCGTAGATAATTTCTGGACCGAACCGTTCCGCCTGCTTTCTCAGTCGTTCCATAAATTCCGGCCCAAGTACCGCCTCCGAAAACCCGGGGAAATTCTCCACATCCGACGTAAGCATCAGCTGGCCGCCTGGGATGGAGCCTGCAATGAGGAGGGTATTTCTTCCGGCCCTACATGAGTAAATGGCGGCTGTGTAGCCGGCTGATCCCGACCCTAAGATGATCACGTCGTACATCGTATGATGCTTAAGATCGGCTATCCGCTGATTTATGGGTATTCTCGAACAGTTCTTTCCCTGGAAGGCTTAATTATCGTGTAAGCGGAGATTCGGAAACCGTGAGACCGATTGTTCGAGTATCAAGGGGTTAAGATCAGTTGGCTCGGGCACGATTCGTTCAGAATTAAGAACGGTAAGACCATTATCATTGACCCCTTTAAAATACGCGCGATTTCGGACAAGGCGGACATTCTTCTGATCAGTCACGAGCATTTCGACCATCTCTCCCTCGACGATATCAAGAAGGTTTCTTCGGACAAGACGACCATCGTCACGATTCCCGCCTGCAAGAAAGAACTCTCGAGCATGAAGGTAAGAGAGATCAAGGCAGTCAAGCCCGGCGATAAGTTGACGGTTGGGGACGTAACCCTCGAAGCGGTTCCTGCTTACAACTTGAACAAGTTCCGTGAACCCGGGAAACCATTTCACCCCAAAGAAGACGGAAAAGTAGGTTTCATATTATCCGTTAAGGGGGTTCGAATATACCACGCTGGGGACACTGATCCGATTCCAGAGATGAAAGGGTTCAAGACCGACTTAGCCCTTCTACCTGTCAGCGGAACCTACGTAATGACCCCGGAAGAAGCAGCCGAGGCCGCGAGGATGATCAAACCCAAGCTCGCCATACCCATGCATTACGGAACGATCGTCGGCTCGGAGAATGACGCTGAAAGGTTCAAGCAGCTGGCCACCTGCCCGGTGCAGATTCTCAAGCCGGAATAGACCACAGGAAATCTGAGGGCTCTGAAAGCCACCGTCAACGCGAGCTGGCTGAAACAGCATCTAGACTCCAAGAGCATCGTTGTCCTCGACGCTCGCTCCAGAACCGCCTACTCTAGATCCCATATTCCCGGCGCGAGAAATGCTGACTTCTTCCATTATTTTGTTCCGGGAACCGACGGCAAGAATCTGAATGCATTTCACCGAGACCTCGAATCCAAGCTTGGACGGCTCGGCCTCAGAGGCGACGAAAGAGCCGTCGTATACGAATCGGGGTTCGGTATGAGGGCTGCGCGAGTTGCTTGGATGCTCGAGTACGCTGGGATGAAGACCCCATTGATGCTCGAAGGCGGGTTTAGGGCGTGGCATGATTCCAAGTATCCTATTGAGAAGAAGCGGAGAGTGGCTGTCCCAATCGGGTTCAAGGTTCATCCAAACCGTCCCATTTTGGCCACGGCCAGCTACGTTAGATCTCTATCAACGTCCCCTACCGGGTTGGTATTGGATGTCAGAACCCGGGGAGAATACGAAGGGTCAGAAAAACGGGAGTGTTGCCCGCGTCCAGGACGAGTACCTGGAGCAGTATGGTTTGAATGGACCAACTTTCTCAACGGAAAAGCAGGATTCCAGAGTCGTCAATCAATAGGTAAAGAGCTTCGATCGATAAGCCTCAGCCCCAGCTCCGACATAGCGGTTTATTGTCATCGCGGAGCTCGCGCGGCGGCCGCGTTCTACGCACTCAGATCAATGGGGTATCGTCGGGCCAGAAACTATGTGGGATCCTGGCATGAATGGTCATCAAAGAAGAACCTTCCTGCAGAAATCGGCTGAGTACCGCCCTAGGCAGAGACGGTTTTCCCTATCGGCTTTTGGAAGCGCCATGCGTCTGTGTCTTCGTGAATCTGAGTGACCCATCCCAAGGCGATTTTCTCAGGCACTGACAATAGGACCTTGCCCACATGTTTGCAGAGTTGCCTGGTCTCGATAGACCTTTCCCAATCTCCGCAATCATGAGTGATTGTTTTCGGGCCAGACTCCATGGTCAAGTTGTAGTCGCGTATCTTTGCAACAACTTCTTCACTGGTAGCAATCTTGATGCTCACATCCTCGTCCGGGATAGCCAGTGCCCGGGCCAGCCTGGATTCTCCCATCAGAGAGCTGAGGAGGTCAATAATTTTTGGCCGGTCGTCTCCTCCTTTGACCCATTCTCCCAGCCCTTCAGGGCCCTTCCCTTTCTCCAGGTGAGCCTTAGCCCTGTTGAGTGCTTCCCGTTGAGCTGGAGAAAGTTTTCCCAGCATCTGGAGGATTTTTAGCGCGTTTTCTACCGCGTAGCCGTGAAAATGGTTGTTGAAGTAACCGTAGGTTGTCTTAACAACGGGTTCGATCTCCTTGACTTTAGGTACCCATGATTCCAGTTCCTTTTCCGTGTAGTGGTAGTCGTACCAGGGTCGCTGTCCGTGCCCGTGCCAGCGGATGTATGCGAAATCAGCGGTTAGGCGGACTTCAGGCGGGAGTAGAGGCTCGTCCACTATGGTGTATGCTACATTGTACTTGGAGAGCATAGGCCATGTCGAATCTTGTAGCCAGGATTTGTGTCGGAA
>VBBD01000065.1 GCA_005882895.1 Candidatus Bathyarchaeota archaeon
TCGTTTCTCCAGAGGCCAGATCTTCTTCTCCAGCCACTGCTGAAGTTCAAGGTCGTCGGCGTATCCCCGGAAGAGAGTCATGGAAAGATGCGTATGAGTATTGATCAGACCCGGAATCAGCACTTTACCTCTACAATCAATAACTTCGTCTTTCCCTGACCCTTGAGTTATTCCCATGTCCCGAATGGTTCCACTGTCATCAATGCTAACAGAGGAGTTCCGGAGAACCTCACGATCAGGGTTTTGGGTGATCACCCAGTCGCAACCTTTCAGGAACAGTCCCACGAATTCTACGCCTCTGCGCGCAACTGGGTTTGAGAGTGGACCCCTTTTGAAGGCTTGTAGGGCGCATCTAGAAGGGCCCTAAGGCTCAGAGCCTTAGATTTGCCAATTCCAGCTCCGACTGCCATCTCCGTTACGGAAGCGCTGAATGTTCGTCTTAGAGATCCAAAATGGGATAGCAATTGTTCGGCAGTGCGGGGTCCAACGCCAGGCACGGATCCAACAATGGATTCTTGAAGGCGTTTGATGTCCTCCGACCTTGGCTTACGAACAACAAGGGGAGGTGGCCCACGGCGGCCTTTGTAGCGACCCCCCTTGCCGAGAGTGATCAAGAACTCTGCCGTCTCTTCTGGATCTCGTGTGAAAAAACAGTGCATGTCAAAATCTAGGACGGCAGAAATCAGCGCGCCCCATAGAGAACGCGGGTTCCTCGCTCTCTTTAGTTCATTTTCCAGGTTACCTTCGACGACAAGAATCTTATCTCTATAGGACTCGCCTATTCTATACGCTTGGTCGAATAGCCTCCCGCTGAATAATGACGAGACGAAGTCACGGGTGGATTTTCGCTCCACGGCATATTCTCCAACTATGTAATCAGCCACCTCAAGGACCCTATATTCCACAGAAGCTCCCTTTGACCGAAGCTGGTCAGGAACCCCCGACGCTTTCTCCCTCTCATCAACGGCAATTCTAACCATTACGGGTCTGGAATCGCAGAGTGTGGGCACAACAAAAGACTATCCAATCGAATAGAGTACCAAATCGGGTTTGGAAGGTCATGTGTTGTTTTACGCTGTAGGTTCTACGAAAGAATGTTTTTCTTCGAAAGGGTTCTGTCAAGTCTCAGGTTGCCGGGGCTTCCCGTGAAGGCTGTAAATATGCGGTTGCTAGTCAATTAGGAACGATAGATTGTCCAAGCAACCAGAGCCAGCCACGCAGAAGTCAAGGTCGAGGAGAAAATGGCTGGCTCCTCCGACATTCCTTGCGGGCGCGGTTGTTTATTGGGCAATCTCAGCGTCCTTGGATTCGGTGAAGGCCTACTTTTTCACAAATACCACGGATATCTCGGAATTAACTGTCTTCATTCCGATAACGGCCGTTGTCGCGTTTGTGGCGTTAACAATCTTCACTATCAGATATCTTCTGACTCAGCCAATGCCGGGAATCTTGCGGAGAATACCGCCTGCTCGGTACGTAATCGCCTATTACGTAGAATTGCCTCTTGCAACAGTTCTATTACTTTACTCGGTTCCCGGATTATATTCAATCTACCAAGACATTGTCACTTGCCCCCGATTCTCGGTCTGTTATTGGTCAATCGGGGCGATGGAATGGGTGATTATGATCCATTTGGGCACCATATTCGCTGGAGTTCTCACTTTCGATTACGTTCGATATTGGCTCAAAGATCGAAAGAATCGGTCGCTGAGCATTCAGTAGCCCAATTGGGCCGGGATAATGTAGACCAGCATCGCGAGGCAATACAAGGCGAGAACCGCGATCAGCTTGTATTGGGTCATGAAATCATAATCAAATGCATAGATGAACCACGCCATCAGATTGGCCACATTAAAGAAAATCATCGCCAGCAAGAAAGCCAAGTGCGCTCCAATGTAGTCTGTGAGCGGGGCCCCTAGCTGATCAATGCTCAGAACCGCAACTACTGTTTCCAATAAGAAGTATGCAGTCAGTCTCCAAAAAGGCGCAAACTGGTTATGGAATCGGATTTTTCCCCAATGGTTACCCATTACGATAGAGCTACCGAGTATGATCTCTGCGCTTGCTAGGAACCAATCTGAAAAAGGAGCCAAGACAGCGCGTAGTAATGGGTCTAACATTGGGAATCTTGCCTCTATTCAATTCGGCCTTCTGATACTCTCGGGAAGTCCTACTTATTCGATTGGTGCAGGGATACGGCACTTCATTGATTGGGGGCCTTAGCGTTCTCGGAATCATCACTAAGGAATTACCTGTCGGAAAAGTTCTCGATTGGGCCGATTCTTCTTTCGGTCTTACCTTTGAGTTGGGCGAGTTGTTCGGCGTTTACTCACTTTTGGAGAGAGGTCTTAGATCAGAATCACGCGGTAATTGATCCTGTGGATAGCCAACCTAGCAAGTCAAACGCAAGGGCGAGTCCATAGATGAATCCGTCTCCGGCCGGTTTTAGTGTCGCCTTTCCTCTAGCATATTGCAAGATGACTAGTAGAACTCCAAGTATGGCGAGAAAAATTCTCAGAGCAGGCAACTCTCTATCTAACGAAACAGTCGAACTACCTGCTCCAATCCAAGCCAAGAACCCAACAAGTAGTCCAAGACCGAACCCTCTTTGGCCGTTCATCCTATACCATTTCGGTCCGGTGAATCTGTTCGCCCTCCGCCATGCATTAGTCAAACTAAGCAACCGGGTTTTTACAGCTGGTCGAATAAGAACATTCAACCGGAGCCTTTACAGAACCTTCGAAAGCAATGCTCAAAAGTAACTGTTCTCGCTTTTCGCGTCGGCCTTGATGGGCATCCCGAAATCGGCTGTCGAGCAGCTCTTGAGGGAGAGCGAAGACCACGCATGCCGTGAGGCACCTGAGATCTGCGTAAAGGTCATGGCGATCGCAAACCTCCCGACTCTATACGGTGACTATCAGGCCGTTGCGTTCTGGAACAATTTCGACAAGAAGGAGCATGCCGCGTTTATCCATGGCGATATTTTCGAGAAAGAGGACGTTCCAGTAAGGTTGCACTCCGAGTGTCTTACTGGCGATGCTATCGGCTCGCTACGTTGCGATTGCCGAGAGCAGCTTCAGGAGTCCCTCCTGCGAATAGGCAAGATGGAACGGGGGATAGTCCTCTATTTGAGGCAGGAAGGCCGGGGAATCGGCTTCGTCAACAAGATCAAAGCCTACCAACTGCAGGATACGGGTTTCGACACTGTTGAAGCGAACAAGAAGCTGGGCTTCAAGCCCGACGAACGAGACTACGATATAGCAGCCCACATGCTAATGTCGCTTCATGTAAGATCGGTCAAACTCCTGACGAACAACCCGGACAAGCTGAAGGATTTGCAGCTTCATGGAATCAAGGTGGCTGAGAGGATACCTGTTGTGATGCCACCGAACCAGTTCAACAAGTTCTATCTGGAGACGAAAAGGAAGAAGCTGGGCCACATACTCGACATAGAGCAGCGCGACGATCTAGCAGCCTATCCTCACAATCAAGATTGAAATTGAAATTGGCTAATTCAACTTCCCTGGCAAAATCAACCCTCCTGTCATGAATTGGCTCGATACTGTCAATAAGCTCTGAAAACGGTCGGAAGAAGCTGTGGAATAACGTACACGATGAGCCATGTAAAAGGGATCGATGTAAGAAATGAAAGAGCCACTTGTCTCCAAGTATGATATCCTAACTTTATTCTTGTGCCTCCGACAATAGCACCAATAACTAGCATCAGCAGGAAATCTAAGACTCCAAAGCTGTAAAGTATAGCAACCGAAGGACCCGTAATCCCCCAAGTATGGATGCTTACTTTGGTTAGGTATCTTGTGATTACGGCGGCAAACGTAGTGTTGGCGAAGTAAGCGAACATCAAAGCGCTGAATATGAAGGGAGCCCCGAGATATCTCAGCAGCGCGAAGCCGACAAGGTAAGAGAGAATCGCTATTGCGAAGAGTATTGGTCTGTCCTTGCGATCTTGCACATTCACGTCTCTTTTCAAGAAGCGCACGTACACCAGAAGGGAGCCTAGCTCAATCAAGCTAGCAAAGAGTATGGAAAGCAGAAGGTAAAACAGCGTTTCTTCGATTCCACTTGCAATCGACAGAGCGAGAAAAGCGTAGGCAGACGATGCTTGAGGCATGAACACTACTGCAACAGCTTTGTAGATTCGGTCAAGACGTTGAGGACCTGAAAGTTGCGCTACGGGTTCTCTTGTAGTTGCTGACAGTATCATCGACTTCAACACAGCGGGAGATTGTTGATTAATCAATCTCCAACTTTCAGCTGCTTCGTAAGAGGAATTTATCACATGCTCTCTTCTTCAGAACCTACTGTTTGAGTTTCATCTTGTAATCGTTGATTAAGTTCTTCTGCCTAGCATCCAGTTTGCCAGCCCAATCATACCTCTCCGTGATCCGGAGGTAGAACCCAAAGGGATCGACTATTCTGAAGTCGCGACGCCCCCATTTCTTCAACTGCAGAGGTTGGACAATCTTTGCGAACTTCCTTACGCTGTTATAGAACCGTTCCACTCGTTCAACGGGAATGATTATCTCTACCCCGTAACCACATTTTGTGGTCTTCTTGAATCGCCCGAAGTACGAATGGGAGTACACTTTCTGACTGCCACCATAGAAATTGAGGACACTCCTCTTTCTCTTCATTACAAGATAGTCCTCGGTCCGCCACAGTAGTTTGAAACCGAGCCTTGAGTAGAACTCGATTGCTCTCTTGAAGTCCGGGACGTGAAGCTCAATATAGACATCCGTTAACATTGTCGTCGACCATGGCTAGAACGGTGCAATTATTTGAAGACCCGAACGTATCCATCGACCAACTGTCAGAATTCTACAAGGTCGAGGGATCTCCCCACACCTACCTGATGTTTGTGACCACAATCGATGGCATTGCGGTCCCTCTCGAACCTGGGCAACGCGGAGGATCCGAAATCGCTCTGCGGCACTTGACGGACAATCCAATAGCGGCAGGAGGTCTAACCGACAATAGAGCACTCCAGTACGGATGGGCGACGGCCGACGCCGTCCTGGGAGGTGCTGGAATCTTCAGAGACAACCCAGCGGCGAGCTGGTATCCCAGAGACAAGGACCTACAGGATCTCCTGACGAAAAGGAATCGTAAACCCGTCAGAGCAGTTGTAACTGGGAGAGGAGAGGTCGATTTGAAACACCCCGTGTTCAACCCCAAAAAGGACGAGTGGCAGCCGGTCATTTTTACTACAGAGAAAGGAGAAGAGAAACTGAAGAGTCAAGCAAAACGGTTGCAAGTCCAGGGTTTCAAGCCTCTTCAGCCTGCCAAAACGTACGCCATTGGAGATACGAGCGTAGACCTTACCAAAGCCGTAGGGATTCTAAGAAAGGACTACAACACAAAGCTTCTGGATATTCAGGGCGGGCCGATTCTGGCTGGGGGTGTGGTCAAGGCGATGCTGGTCGATGAGGTCAGGCTTACAGTTTCCCCGCAGATCATGGGAGACCTCAACTCCGAGGGAAAGCGAAGACCCGGCTTTCTCACCGGGATCCATTTCGGACTAGATGACTCTCCACTCGCAGAGCTTGAAGCAATCGGAGTCTCGATGAGTCATATCTTTCTAAGATACTTGATGAACTATAGGAACTAGGGTGGACAAGAATGGAGATGTTTGCGATGAGAGAGTTCCAGTTTTCATCTGCCGCCTCGCTCGATGTTGACGAGAAGTCGATGCAGGGACACAACTACGAACTAAGAGTCGTTGTCAAAGGGACTCCTGACGAAAGAGGGGTGATTCTAGACACCCGGATTATCGAGAGAATCGTAAACCAAGAGATAATCGCGAAATTGGATAAGAGGAATCTGAATGAGATCATCCCCAATCCCACAATGGAACGCATCTCAGTCTGGATCTGGAACAAGCTCAAACCATCAATCAAGGAACTGCACGAGGTCAGAGTATGGGAGAACAGAAAGAAGGGAACTAGCGTGATTTACAGGGAAAATGGGCCAGCACAATCCTAATCCTTTGAGATATTTCCTTTCACCTTAGATCGCAAATATTCGGGTATGTCAAGCTCAAGGAAAACCTCACCCATATCTCCCATCGTCTGCTTGAAGTGATGCCTCTCATACAGCTTCTTAGCAAGGGTGTGAATTGTCGAGGTCTCGACGCCAACTGCACCCATTGCAAGCGAGTCTGCAATCGCTCCTTCTAGGAGAAGCGTTCCTAATCTTTTTCCCCTGTATGATGGGGATACGTAGAACGCTGTTATGAAGGAGTTGGGGCCTCCGTCGATGATATCTTCATGCATGACGTAGTGGATGAACCCAATCACTAGATTGTTAACCTCCGCTAGAAGCACCTCTCTGTTCGTAATTGCTCGGTGTATCGAGTCTAGTCGTCCTGAGTCTGGTTTCCAATCAAACCATTCAGATAGAAGGCTGTCCACGGCATGGGCATCTGTCTTTGCGGCTCTCCTGACTGTGAGAAAGCTGGCCAACTGTCATCAATACCCCTCCGTAAGCCTCCATGACAACCGAAGACGAATAAAGCATTATCGCAAGCTTCGAAATTCGCTCTTTTCATAGGCGGGCTATGGCGATTCGACAGGCGCGGTCGACATCAGGAGTGGATCCCCGACTCTCTGTCGATCCAGCTCTGCATCTTGTTCTCAAGAACATCCAATGCCAGAGCGCCATCGCCGAGGAGTTCGTCGTGGAATTTGCGAATGTCGAATCGTGGTCCGAGCGTCTTCTCCGCCCTTGCCCGTAGCTCGCTGATTTTGAGCTGGCCGATCTTGTATGCTAGCGCTTGGCCTGGCCATGCAATGTACCTTTCCACCTCAGAAGCAATATTGAGTTCTGAGAGAGCGGTATTCTCTAGAAAGAATTGGATGGCGCGCTCACGCGTCCAACGCTTGTGATGAATTCCCGTGTCTACAACCAGCCGGGCTGCACGCCAGGCGTCAAAACTCAATCTCCCGAAATCAGAAAGTGCATCGTTGTAGAACCCGACTAGCTTGGGGAGTTCCTCCGAATAGAGACCCCAGCCTTCAATGAACGCAGTATAGCCCCCGTGTCTCCGAAACTTGGGCAGATTAGTCAGCTCTTGTTGAATTGCCAGTTGCAGATGATGTCCCGGCACGGCCTCATGGTAGGCCAGCACCTCCATTGTATACTTGGGCCGTTGCTCTGGTCGGAATGTGTTCACGTAGAAGTAGGCTGGACGCGACCCGTCTTCGGGTGGACGGTAGTAGTAAGCGTCTGGCGCGGCTTCCGCTCTGAACGTTTCAATTTCGCGGAACCCATATTTCGCCTTCGGCAACCGTCCAAACAATGACGGAAGCTTCTCCTCCATCTGTTGTAAAATCTTCTTGAATCCGGCCAGGAGTTCGGCGGCTGAGGTGTTGTAGAGTGACCTGTCCTTTCTGAGGGAAGAGATGAAATCTTGCAAGGAGCCTTTGAAACCGATACGGTCTACAATTGCCCGCATTTCCGCGTGAATGCGTAACAGCTCTCTGAGACCTAGATCATGAATCTCATTCGGCGACAGGTTCGTGGTAGTGTAGTGCCTGACGGTGTAAGAGTATCGTTCGTTCCCGTCGGGAAGAGACCAGACACCGACGTCGCTTCGACACGCTGGCAGATATTCTTCTTTGAAGAAGGCGAGGAGTTTCTCAAAAGCTGGAACGACTGACTGTCGGATCGCTTCCTCAATGTTGCTCCTTACACGAAGTGCGTCCCTCGAAGCGATTCCTGGGGGAATGTTCTCAACGGACTTGTAGAGGTCGAGCTTCTTGGGATCTTGGACACCGTTAGCTTCCAATTGGGGAATGATCTTTTCCGCAGTCACTTTGGCAAGAACAATTCTGGCTCTTATGCCGGTTCGCATGCTCTGAATGACTTGGTCTACAAGTCGGGGAAAGGCTCGAAGGCGGCTGGAAAAATTCTCGAAATCCGAGAGCGACCCGAATGGATGATAGGTGACGAGCTCGGGAATGTCGATCTGCAGTCCGGACTGCTGGGTCATGGGCGTGAGATAAGGACGGAACTTCGCCGCTTCTAGATTGTCTTTTAGTTCACGTTCGAAGAGTTCGTAGTTCAGCTGATCTGGTTTCGATGATGGTTTCTTGATACTCCTCAATCGGTCCAGATATTTCTTGGACTGAGCGACTCGACGATGGAAAGCGTCCGCCGAGGCGTCCTCTAAGAGTCCGTCATATCGATGGTCCCCGAGATAGGTTGCGCTGAGAGGATACTCTTTGAGAGTGAATTCCCAATAATCGTCGTACAGTTGGTTGAGTTGAGTTACGACATCACCAGACGAGACTGATTTCCCGCGCGGCATATCGGACCGTTTGTCAACTCGGGCGATGGATTCTATTTATGCGCAGGGATCTAGGTAAGACGTTGAAACTCCACGTCACGAAGAGGCAGGTCCGGTCTACTCTTTTTTGACGTTGAGCAAGAGGCCTTGCTGTTTGAACCATGTGGATAGTGTGTCTGTCAACTGGTCGAATTGTTTGTTGACCTTTCTCATTCCAAGGAGTCCTCCAGCAGCTCCTGAACCCACCTTGATCAGTCTGAGGGTCCCACCCTCGGTGGCGGGGTATATCTCGAACGTCACGGTATGATGTTGAGCCATCGCCCCAAGTAGAATGTTGGCTCCCTTGCTTCCCTTCTCCGCCTTTCCTTTCGTCGGACCATCCCATTGGATTGTGAACCCATTGGAGGTGAACGCTTGAAGGGCCAGGTTCTGTATATTTTCGACTGAACCCTTTACCGCAATGTCAGCATACTTAGCCAAGCTACCTTCTCAACCCAATATGGAGGGTCCCTTGTCGCGAATAAATTCATTGCGCCTCGGATTCGAGACTCCCAAGACCGCCAAGAGCACTCCCGGGTGATTCGAGAAGGCTAATTACGAGAGATTGCAAGAATCGCTCTAATGGCCGGCAATGACTTCAGTTCAGCTCTAACCTATCACGAGGCTACAAAGCACTCCGAAGTAAGCATTGGAGCGTCCGCTCACTACCTGGACTGGGACAACAAACCAGCACAGTTCAAAGAATACAAGAATCTCGCCTCTATCGCCCTTCCACGAAATTTTCCCCGTCCTAAAGAGAACTCGATCTCGGCGATTAAAGGCGAGACGAAAGATGCAGGCGCCAAGCAGATCGACATAGGAGCACTTTCCGAGCTTCTCTTCTTCTCTGCGGGCCTTACACGAAAGATGAGATTTGGCAAGGAGTTCTACTACATGCGGGCAGCCTCCGCAACGGGCGCGCTCTATCCTATCGAACTCTACGTGATCTCCGGCCGAATCCCCGGCTTAGAGGCAGGAGTGTATCACTTCAACCCTCTACACTTCTCGCTAGCGAAGCTGCGAGAGGGAGACTATCGAGCCGCACTGGATGACGCAGGTAGCCCCGATAGCCTGTCTGCACCGCTTACCTTGGCATTCACATCATTGGCATGGAGGAACGCGTGGAAGTATGAGGCCAGATCCTATCGTCACTGGTTCTGGGACTCAGGAGTTATCGCCGCCAACCTTCTCGCCACCTCTAACTCAGCCGGCCTGTCTACCAAAGTTGTACTGGGCTTCGTCGATTCCGAGGTCGACCGGCTTCTGGGTTTGGAGCCAAAGAAAGAAGCAGCTGTAGCCCTCGCAGTTGTCGGGGCTGGCCCCAGTGAAAGAGCTCCAAGGATGCATATGCCGATTCCGAGTCTTGCCCTAGAGGCTAACCGGCTATCAAAGGAGGAAGTTGACTATCCGATAATATGGGAAACTAACGAGGCCTCGCAACTAAAGACCAAGTCGGAGACCGACTCCTGGAAGAGGAGTCTAGGGCCATCCAAACGAGCAGTTCCACTAACTACCTCAGTCTTTCCATTGCGAGAGTCGGAAGAAGACTTGTCTCCACGCCTAGATGAAGTGATTCTACTTCGAGGGTCGACTCGAAAATTCGCCCAAGATCCTGTCTCCTTCGATAATCTCTCGACGATTATCCAGGCTTCTGCGACCAAGATTCCACTTGACTTTCTTCCAGATAATGAGACGCTGATTGATTTCTACTTCATAGCCAATGAGGTCCAAGGACTCCCTCCAGGATCCTACTTTTATAATGTAAACACAAACTCGGTCGAACAACTGAAGGTTCTCAAGAACCGCTCCGTGTCGGGTTATCTCTGTCTCGGACAACAGCTCTTCAGCGATGCCAGTGTTGTATTTTTCCTGATGACTGACCTAGACTCTGGTCTCAAATCTCTCGGCAACAGAGGCTATCGAGCAGCCCAGTTTGAAGCCGGCGTCCGGGTAGGAAAGATCTACCTCTCCTCCTATGCGGTGGGAATCGGAGCCTCTGGATCGACTTTCTTCGACGATGCCGTCACAGAGTTCTTCTCACCCCATGCTAACGGGAAGAGCCCCATGATCGCTGTCGGAGTTGGGGTGCCGGCCTACAAAGCCCGATCAGGAAAGGTGCTTCCACAAATGACGGCGAAGTCTTAGCATTCTGAGGATTTGTCGGTCGAGGTTTCGGATTGAGCAGTAATCTTTGTCCCCGATGTCACAAGCCTATCCGAATACCTGAGGAGGAGGTTATCGTAGTCAGGACCAGGATCGGAAAAGGCAAGACCGAGGACAGAATGGTGCACAAAGTATGTCCATCAAGCGAGCCCGTAGCGCAAGTTGGGGGCCAGCAGTATTGCACTAACTGCGGTCATGCGAAGTCGATTCATTCTCCCCGGTGTTCGTATTCAAGCTTCGACTACCGCTGCGACTGCAAGGAATTCCGCGGGTGAATGCGAAAAACCCTCTTGACCCAAAATGGCCATGAGGATATAGAAGTAGGAGGTATCAGCAACCAACAGTTGACTATCTGGCCTGGAGTTCGACTGCTTGAAATCAATCAATACGAAGCTGAAGCGTCTAAGACGCGGAGCCGACTGGCTCATCTACGCCTCGGTGATCCTGGGAGTAGCTCTACTGGTACAGCTATACGCACTCATGGTCCCTTCCTGGCTATTCTACTCGATCCTTGCCGGTTGGTTACTCTATTTGCTCGTGGCTATCGGAGTGGCAACAGGCCGCGATAAGGCATATCCTCCAGCCCTTGTTCTCTCAATCGTAACTCTGGCTGTTTCTCTTCCACAACCCGAACACTATTCTCTGGCTGACGCGGGTCCAACCCTCGCGTCACTGACCTTCATGGCGGGGTCACTGCTACAAGCAGGTGTGATAATCCTCGTCACTTCTTTTCTGGTTCTCAAGCGAAGGCAACCACGCATCAGAGCGATTCCCATTGGATAAAACAACCGGGGCTGTTCGACAGAATCCATAAAGGTCGATCTGAGAAGGCGGCTCGTATGTCTCTACAGTCTCAGAAGGGAGGAACCCAAGTTCTCGCCCGCAGGGTGAGCTCCGGGATTGCGGGTCTGGACGCGCTCCTCGATGGAGGATTTCCAGAGGGTAAGGTGGTTCTAGTTCTTGGCGAACCTGGAACAGGTAAGACTATCATGGTCTCGCAGTTCTTGCACAATGGAGTTACTGGGCAGGGGGACAAGGGCGTTTACATCGGCATGAACGAGCCGAAGACCCGCTTCAACACGGAGATGATGAGCCTGGGGATGGACTTCGCCAAACTGGAGAGGGAAGGCAAGTTTGCGTACGTTGACGCCACAGAAGTGAGACGAATCCCAGAACAGGCCAAGGTCGGAAGAATCCCGGTCGGCGGGAGAGAACTCGGCCTCGTGAATCTCATCGATCTCGTCCAGGAGGGAATCGACAAGCTCTCACCCAAGAGGGTGGTTGTAGATTCGATCTCGGACCTCGTATTTCGCTTTCCCCAGATCGAAGAGCGACGGCCTGCTGTTCTCGATATCGTTGAGGTGTTGCAGTCAACCGGCACAACCTGTCTTTTGACCAGTGAACTTCCGACTACGGGAGAAGACAGGGTATTGCAGCCAGAAGAGTATCTTGCCGAAGGAGTGATACTGTTGAGGATTCTTCGCAAGGGAGTCCGCACGTTACAGGTGTTGAAGATGCGTGGCTCCAAGGTCGACACGACCCCTCGACCGTATGTGATTAAGAATACAGGCCTCGAGGTTTATGCGACGGAGGAAGTGTACGGGCAGACCATGGAGAAATGAAACGTCCGACACTAGAATCGTCTCCAGTGCCTGATCAAGTAATAGATGTTCTCAAGAACAACAAGATCGGATACCTTTCCGTTCTTTCGAAAAGTGAGGAGTTGTACAGTTATCCGGTCGCCTTCCACTTTTCAGGCTCGAAACTCTACTTCATGACGCCTGTAAGTGCAGCGAAGTTCAAGATTCTCAAAAACAATCCAACTGTATCCTTCATAGTCGATAATGGAAAAGTGACCACGGAAGCTTGCGGAGCCATGATCCAGGGCAAGGCAAAGATCTTCACAATTGGCCGGACGTTAGTCTCGATACTCTCAGTAGGGCCGAAGATGATTGGGTTCTCAAAGAAATACCCCGGAATGCTCTCGTTCTATGCCCGAGGAAAAGAGCTTCCGGACGAGAGGAAGTTGTACAAGTACAGGCTCATCAGAATAGACCCCTCAAAGATCATCTACTGGCTAGGCTACACCTTCGGCAGGTACATTCCAAGGACCGAAGCTAAGACGGAGGGGCATTCGCTCAAACTGGGTAAAGACAAGTCTGGACTCGAACTTTCCGCGAAGCTGCTTGAGTCCTCCCATTAGGATGTTCCGGCAGAGCCCATGCCGATGGAGCACGATTGGATCTCAAGGCTGGATTCTAGCGTTTCGGAAGGAATCTTGTCCCCAGAGGAAATGAAGATACTCGGGTCGTACAAGGGTGAAATCACATCCGCAAAGCCTCGTTTCGAGACCAGTAGCAGGGTGACGGAAGAAGAAAAGAAACTACTCAGGAAGTCAAGACAATAGGCTGCAAGACAGCAGGCTCGGTCGAGTCGGCGATTGACACGTGCCCTAGCGGCACGAGAGACTTGGCGCTTCTGTACAGAGAATAGGCGCCCGCCGCGACGAAGACATAGGTGATTACGTCCGGAAGATTCAGTTGGACCAGGAACTGGATACGAGAAAGTGGCATTTGTACCTGACTTCCGAGCCACAAGAAAAAGGTGCAAAGGCCGGTCCAGGTGAGATGCTTCCTCAGAGTAATATCTCCGGACCTACTAGCGCTGAGCAACAACGCGAATGCACCGAGGAACAACGCTCCTCCAAATGGAGCGACTTGCGAGAAGCCTGACATAATCGCTGAGATCACCGATGCAATTGCACCGCCTACCGTGCCAAACCCGAGGAAGTACCTTAACTTGCTCCAGCGGAGTGTGTCTCTGAACAGAGGATCGGATAGACGAGCCACGCGAATGGTCGAATCCATCCAAGCGAAAATCACGATGAATCCCGACCCGATCAGGAGTCCGCCCACCACGTTGACATAAAGAGAGCTAACTCCGGTTGAAAGTGCCAAGGTAAGAAAGGAAGATAGTGCTACGAAGTATACGCCCATCCGACCGACCCAAGTTGCCTGTCGCCTGTATAGACGATGAACGAGCACTCTTCTGATAGTGAACGCCCAATATGTAGCGTATGAGAAAGTGACCGCAACAATGAGCCATAGGACCAAGAATGCCGATGAGAGATCACTTTGCATAGGGGGTTATCTCCATTTTGCGATGCGTGAAGGCGAAGTTGTAGTATCCCGGTTGCGGTGACATGCCCCTCATCTTTCGTATGCGAAGCAGGGGGTGGACCCTCAACCCCTCTTCGTAGAGACGCAGTTCCAGAACTCCATCGAAGAGTTGTTCCATGGCCGCGAGGACTTGAGGCTGATGCATTCCGTCCTCAAGCGTCGCTAAGACTACGGCGTTGTACTGTTTTGTTTCCGAGAGGAGCTGCGACAGGAATCGATAGATCGTTTCCGAAGAATTCAGCATTAGCAGGGAGGATAAGATGTCGGTAACAACTCGGATAGATCTCTCTCCGTTTACCTTGAGGGTCTCTTTGATGCTGAAGGAGAGACCTGGCAGGTCGTTGATGTCGACCCTTGTTTGGCCACCTTCTCTGGCAAACCAAACCGTCGGACCCTTGATTTCGACTCCGAAGGCCTTGACATCCTGAATGATCTCGGAGACGGCTAACCTTGTCACGTATAGGCAGAAGTCGCCTTGTGAAAGTCCGGCCTGGGTAAACCAGTAGCCGAGGGCCTCTTTTCCAATACCCGGTGGTCCAACCACAAGAATGGCTGATTTGTCAGGGTACCCATCTTTGAGAAGCTGATCCAGCTCCCCGACACCAGTTGAGACCATAGGACCGCGGTCAAACGGTGTGATCCGAGACTATGAAAGTTGCGCCTCCGAAAGACCAAATAGCGACAATTTGTTGAGGGCGGGCGATGCAACAGCCGAGTGCTGGAGGACATCCACGCCCCCGAATCGAGACTCTCGCCGACCTGATTTTCGGGTTATCGCTTTCAATCGGCTCTATCGCTCTAATAGCGAATCCTCCGAAAAGCAACGCAGAGATAACAACCCACATACTCGCATTCGCATACACGTTTTTTGTTCTAATCACGGCGTGGATGATCTACACGACATACATGTCCGTATTGCCAGTCGAGACGAGAACAGTCACATTCCTCAATGTGGGACTACTCTTGCTGGTTGCGATTGTCCCATACCTGCTAAACGGTGTTGAGGTGGTAGCTCCCGGTCTAGCTTCGGATCAGGTATCCATGATCCAGAACTATTCTTCCCAACTCTTTGCGCTGGATCTGGGAGGAATCCTGATTATCTTGGCAACTTTCGCT
Source organism: Candidatus Bathyarchaeota archaeon (assembly GCA_005882895.1). Lineage (GTDB taxonomy): Archaea > Thermoproteota > Bathyarchaeia > 40CM-2-53-6 > 40CM-2-53-6 > 40CM-2-53-6. The sequence continues at coordinate 14,806 of VBBD01000065.1, forward strand.
CACGTTATCAGCTTGGAAGAGAAGAAGCTAGTGGCACCTGAACTCGTTACGCTATTCCGGAACGGGCGGAACCGAATGGCGATCCTCGCGCTTCTGATCCTGATTTCTGTCGCGCCGCAGTTCTGGGAGTGGACGCTGCTGGGCGTCCCGATAAGGCTCTACTTGTGGTATCCACCCTTGATATCTTACTGGGTTGGAAGAGCGGTCAGGCCGGACAGTCGTACGTACAAACTTGCATGAAACCAGAATACGACGCTAGTGAAATATTCGATCGCCGAAGAGAGAGCGCTAGGTAGGCCCTATGCTGTCTGTTAGTCGGTCTTCCATTGAAAATGCTCAAGGAGTTCTGCAGCCTCAATGCAAATTGAACTCGCTAGGTTTCGAGGAGTGTCATACTTTCTCCAATCTCTACTGTCTCTGAATTCTGTCACGCTGTTCATGAGTTCCCGAACAGTCGTTTTCCCATCCATGTGAGAATGGATCATCGTACTCGAATGTTGTTCTTCTCAGCCCCTGATAAATAACCAATGATCTGAGGAAGCGTACATCAGAAGAGACTCTTGGGGCGTCTGAACTTTCTCGTTGGTGCGGCCGCCGGGATTCGAACCCGGGTTCCCGGCTCTTTCCATACTCCAATGGGAAGCCGGTGTCATAGACCAGGCTGCCCGCCAACCCTCGCGGTTGAGTGCTGACTCTGGACCACGGCCGCTGGTAGTGCCGGCAGGGCCACTCTTTCTAAGTGTTTTCTCCAGTTTCTTGGCTAGACAGTTCTCGTTGGCCTGCAGTAGGTTCAATTATCCGCGATTAGGTATTCGTTAATGGTCTCTGTGAGAACGATTGGCAAGATCACAGCTATCGGGGGATTCTCCCTGATCGTAGCACCCGCGTTGCTGACCATTAACGGCCTGATGGACAACGCGACTTTTACGATTCTGTTCATTGTTGGGTTCTTGCTGATAATCGTAAGCAGCACGAACAGAGCAAGGTTGACCCAGCAACAGAGAATCTAGACGAGGCACAGCCTCCCTCGACACGGGAGAGTCTGTCCGCTAAGCTTCCATGAAATCGGACGCCTTCGGCGGCTCAAGTGAAAGTCCCTTTCGTTTCCTGATTCCCTCAACGACTGTTTGCAGCAGGGACGTGGGAACGGGAGACCACCTCGCGAACTCCAAACCCCAGAACGCTCGTCCTTGAGTTTGACTCCTCATCACTTCCGATAAATCGAAGCTTTCCGCAGTAGGCATCTCTCCAACCACCGAGACCAAGTGCCCCTTTTGATCGACAGAGACAATCTTTCCGCGCTTCTGCGTGATCACACTCGTCACTGCCCCCAACAGCTCATTCGGGACACGCGTAGTGATCTTCTGAACTGGCTCCAGCAACGTTGGCGCGGCTTCTAGGAAAGCCACGAACATGGCTCTGCGGGTCATGGGCATTATCTGCGCGGGACCCCTGTGAACGGGGTCCTCGTGAAGACTAACGTCAGTTACCTTCACTTTCAAACCTCGAATCTGCTCGTATGCGATGGGGCCTTCCTTGATTCCCCAGCGATAGCCAGCTAGAACCATGTCCTTCACCTCTTGCATGTACTGCGCTCCCTTAGTAACGTCGAGAATCATGTTGAAGGGCTCGTCTATGCTCCAAACTCCCTTCGCCTCTTCCGGGGCCCATCCCACTGCTCGGAGGGTCTTGGCCATCTCGGCTTTGTCCCCGTACTCGCTGATCTTGCCCTGTTTTATCAGGTCCAAGACGGCGTCTTCGAGCGGTTCGACCTCGATGTAGATCTTGTTGTGCTTGTTAGGCGACTTTCCTTCAACAGGCCCCGCATTTTTCCGCACAGCCTCACGATAGATCACGATAGGTTTGGAGGTAACAATCTCCATCCCAGTCTTGGTGATCAACGTGTTCGCAATCTCAAGGTGCAGCGTGCCCATTCCCGAGATCAGATATTCGCCAGTTTCCTCGTTGATGCTCGTTACGAGGTTCGGGTCCTCCAGTGAGAGCTTTCTCAAGATCTCAACCAGCTTGGGAAGGTCTCTGTTGAACTTCGGCTCCACCGCTATCGTGACAACCGGCTCGGTCACATAATGTACAGCTTCGAAAGGAACGAATTGCTTCACAGACGCAAGGGTTTCCCCCGCCTTCACATTCTCCAATCCAAGAAGAGCTGGAATGTTACCCGCGCTAAGATGCCCCACTATCTCTCGTTGCGGACCCATGTAGATGGCCACCTGTTGGACTCGTCCCTGTGCGCGGGAGTTGATCAGAAAGACCGCCTCTCCATCCGAAACTGTGCCCGAGAACAAGCGACCCGTCGCAACAACTCCGGCTTGCGGGTCCACGACAATATTCGTAACAGACATCAGAACCGGGCCCTTGTCATCACACTTGATCATCGCCTGACCGTACTCGCTTTCTGGATCCCCGTGCCAGATCTTAGGAATTCTGTAGACCTGAGCTTTGTGGGGCGGCGGCATAACCTCCACCGCCATTCCTAGAATGGCTTCGTGGATCGGAGCGTTGGTCTTGAGCTCGTCCACCTTACCGTTTACATACGCATCGACAACATCAGAAAACTTGATCCCTTTCTTCTTCGCGACTACCGCATTAAAGCCCCACCTGTCCTTAGCCGAGCCCATCGCCACGGTGTTGGTAGCGAAGTTTACCTTCCATTTTTCCCGGAACTCGGGCTCAGCGTAGAGGTCGAGGAGGGCGTTGAAGTCCTTGATTATCCTAGCAACTCTTTCCTGTATCTGTTCAGGGTTCAGCTTGAGCTCCTTGATCAGCCGGTCAATCTTGTTAATGTAAAGGACCGGCCTGACACGCTCCTCCAGGGCTTGTCGTGTCACGGTTTCTGTCTGAACCATCACCTCCTCCACCGAGTCGACCACAACCACCGCTCCATCAATAGCCCGGAGCGATCTAGTGACTTTGCCCGAGAAATCCACGTGACCAGGGGTATCGATCAGGTTGATGACGAAGGGAACGTCATTATGTTCGTAGTAGAGGCTGACGTTCGCAGCCTTGATCGTCATCTGACGCTTCTGTTCTTCCTCCATAAAGTCCATCGCCAAAGCCGTCCCCGCTAGAGACGGCGAAAGAAGCCCTGCACCAGCTAGAAGGCTGTCTGTCATAGTGGTCTTCCCGTGGTCCACGTGTGCGATGATTCCTATGTTGCGGATCTGCTCTTTGTTAGAGACGATTTTTAGAATGTCCGCTGAACTCTTGAAACGAGGCAACTAATCCTACCTTTCTAGCCGAAGAGATTCAGCGAATCTCTACGGTTCTCTATTATATATTGCGCCAGAATAGGCCCCAAAATAGACTCACAAACCGAGACATTCTTTGCACCATTGTCAGTCCTAATATCCAGCCACTCCGCAGAATTCGCGTCCTCGCTCAAGGTGATGCAAACTGGAGTTAGATCACTGCAGTTTCCCTGACCATCTCTTGTATGATCTGGAAAACAACACTTGGGTAAAAAGCGAAGATAGCGGAGAAATGACCATAGGAGTAACCAGTCTCCTTTCAGCTATCGCGGGAAAATTCACCTCGGCGCGAATCCGGCCTGTCGGAACGACGGTAAAGCGAGTGAGTAGTCTCGGTACTCTTGAAAGCCTGAAATTCGTTGGTCCCATTCCATCGCCTATCTCAGGGATTGTGTCAGCCGTAAACGGAGAGGTGATCAAACGGCCGAAGTTGCTGAACGACGCACCCTATACAGAGGGATGGATTGTGAGGCTGAAACCGCTGGCACTCCAGACAGAGAGAGGTTTCCTCTCACGAGCGGCGGACGCGACAGACACTCTCAAGAAAAGAATTGCTGAATTTCATGCTCGCTGTTTCAAAGCCTTTCCCGACCATGAGATGTATGAGATCGGGACGGAGTGTTCTGCAGTTCTTGTTCATCTAAACGAGCTTCTCGCGACAGCTCTCGTCGGAGATATTGTTCATCTCGTTACGGATGATCCAACGTCCTACGTGGAGATGGTGCGGTGGACGGACCAGACTGGTCATGTGTTCGTTGACTGGCGGCAGGAGGGAAACCTCTTCCATTTCATCGTTCGGAAAGAACAATGAGACGAATGCTTGAAGAAATGGGGAAGGAAAGAGAGAGAGAGGTTGATACGGTATTTTATGCTGGAACGGCTTGTGCTATCGATGGGCTCGGCTTCTCGATGGGATTCCGAACGAGGTTTCCCCATTCGGTCCATGAACCGTCGTAGTTTCGCACGCTTGGGTAGCCGAGGAGATACTTTAGCACGAACCATGTGAACGAAGATCTCTCGCCTATGCGGCAGTAGGTGACAATCTCCCTGCTGGCGATGATGCCCTTGTCCTCGTAGAGCTTCTTCAATTCCTCTGGGCTCTTGAATGTGCCATCTTCTCGGACCGCTTGGGACCATGGAATGTTGATCGCGCCCGGTATGTGGCCTCCACGTTGTGCATGCTCTGTGGGGTACTCTGGCGGCGCTAGCACTTCACCGGTGAACTCTTTCGGCCCTCTGACGTCAACCAGCCTCACGCTAGGTTTCTGGTAGATGTCAAGAGCTTGTTTGAAATAGACTCTAACGCTCTCGTCGGGTCCTGATGCCTTGAAGCCGGTGCGTGGGTAAGTGGGGACGTCCTTGGCTAGTGGTTTGTCTTCGTCGATCCATTTTTTCCGCCCGCCGTTCATTAGTACGACGTTTTTGACGCCATAGTATTGTAGGTCCCAGAAAGCGTAAGCGGCGAACCAGTTGTTGAAATCGCCATAGAGCACAATCTTAGTGTCCTGCGCGATTCCGGATTTGGCGAATAGTTCTTCCAGTTGCTGTTTGGATAGGATGTCTCTTTCGAGGGGGTGGTTGAGGTCCTTCTTCCAGTCGAAGAGGACCGCGCCGGGAACGTGTCCCAGCTGATAGTTCGCAACCGGGTCATAGTCCACTTCTGCAATCCTTACCTTAGGATCGTTGAGGTGTTGTTGTACCCAGTCACTGGTTACCAGTACTTCGGGGTGTGCGTATGACATACGTCATCTGGCTCACGCGCTATAACGTATGTCATATTAATCTCTTGCTTACGCTATTCTACCGGGAATATTTCGCTCCTAAACTATCACGCTGGCCTTTCTGGCAGACGCCGGCTCCCGGAACTTTTAGTCGCAGAATAAGCCCTGATCTCGAATCCAAGCCCGACGTTTCCAGGTACGCCATATTCCACGCTTATCCCTAGGGGAATCCGCGGGGATCGAAAACGGCCGTTCAAGCCAATAACAAGCCCATCTCTAAGAAACAACCCCGGAATCACGCCCAGACAGAAACAACGTTCGGAAAAAATTGAATCCCTTAGGCACGTCGTGTAGTATGAGTGGTCCCCGCGGACGCCTGCGAAAGTAAAATGCCAATCGTCTCTTTCCACCAACAGAACCGCCCCTGGTCAACCATGATACGATCCCGACCACATGACTTACAGAATCAGAACAAGCAGATCGGAGAACCACTTTTGAAACCGGTTCCTAAAATCGGGTTCTGAAACAGGTTTCTGAAACGCAATTCGGAAAAGGTTCTAGAAACCATTTTCTGAAACAGCTTCCGAAAACAGTAACCGTGAATTTCCGGGCCCCCCGGGGCCTACTCAAGTCTCACGCCGTGCCCTGCGTGGCACCTATATCGGGACTTCTATCATCAGCTTCTCAAGAAGCTCCTTGTACCTATTCCGAATAGTAACCTCAGTCACGTTCGCGATCTCCGCGATCTCCCGCTGCGTCTTCCGCTCATTCGTCAACACCGTCGCAATATACGTGGACGCGGCCGCGATCCCCGCCGGACCCCGACCGCTGGTCAGCTTCATCTGGCGTGCGATCTCCAAGATCCGAATCGCGATCCCTTCCGCCTTCCCGGATATTGTTAGTTTGTTCGAAAACCGCGCCGCATAATTCCTGTTCGCGGAAGGCGGCACAAACATCCCGAGTTCCCGCAGCATGAACCGATAGCTCCGGCCAATATCCTTCTTGTTCAGCGTCGACACACTAGCAATCTCATCCAGAGTCCGCGGAATACCGCACTGCCGGCACGACATGTAAATCGCCGCAGCCGTAACATTGTGAATCGATCTCCCACGGATCAAACGCCTCTTAATCGCTCGACGATAGATAACAGATGCCGTTTCGAGAATATTCTTCGGCAAAGAAAGAGCCGACGACAACTTGCTCAGCTCCGACAATGCCACAGCCAGGTTCCGCTCCGTCGCGTCCGACACTCGGACACGCCGCTGCCACTTCCGCAGCTTGTAAAGCTCGATCCGTTGATCCGCTGAGACACCCTTTGTCCCGGTAGGGCGATCACGCCAGTCGATAATCGTCGAGAGGCCTTTGTCATGAATAGTATACGTCATCGGCGCACCGGTACGCGCCCTCTTCGCGCGCTGCTCGTCGTCAAACGCACGCCACTCAGGCCGCGTATCAGCAATCTTCTCCTGCACAACATACCCACAAGCCATGCAGACAACCTCGGCCGCGTCGTAGTCCCTCATCAGCCTGGAGCCACCACACTCCGGGCACAACCGTATTCTCCGTGAGCTGCTTTCGGGTGCCCGTTCTAGCGTCTGGCCTACTTCTTCAACCACTTTTTCCCGTTCTCCTAATTATCCTCTAAAAGGTATAGAACTCTGCCCGCGAACCCTTCTCCCGCAGCCTCCGGCTTTACGGAGACATATGGACTCTTCACAGGACCGAGAATATTGTTGACAGTCCCGATTCTCTTGATCTTGTAGTCGACCACGTTTGCTCGTTCGGGGGGTACCGGAGGCTGTTCAAGCCGGACAATCAAGTTACCGCTCTTCGACATATGCAGAACTTTGCCAAGCCGTCTTAATCCCGCACCTGGCACACTCCAATGAAAGGCGAAAAATGCCAAATCGCGTATATAAACATTGATTGGACGAGAAAGACTTCTAATTCAGCCAAGCCAACACTATCCAAGAACAAGGCTGGCCAGTAGGAAATTGATCCGCGAAGTCCAACTCTCCAACTTCATGTCCTACAAGAACACAAGCATCCCGCTCCGACCCGGCCTAAACCTGATCATAGGACCAAACGGTGCAGGAAAATCTTCCATACTGCTCGCAATCTCCGTCGTCCTAGGTCAAGCTTACACTGAGCGAGCGAAAAAACTCAGCGAGCTCATACGCTGGAACGAACAAGAAGCGCGTATCTCTCTTCTTCTGGACAACGAAGTACCCAAGGGTGCTAGACCGTTTCCGCAGGCGAGGTCCGACAAAGTCCTCCTCACCAGAGTTCTCAAAAGATCTGGAGACTACCACTACTTGCTCAATAACAAGCCAATCAGCAAGATCAACCTAGTCGAGGGACTATCTAGGATAGGACTCAACCCTGACAACATGCTGGTCATAATGCACCAGCTCATGGTCGGACGATTCGGCTCAGTTAGCCCGATAGACAAGCTACTCCTTCTGGAAGATGCTGTGGGGTTTGCAGCTTATCGTCGAGAAGTACTCGAGGCATCCTCTCGATTGCAGAAACTCACAACTGAACGGGAGACAATGTCTTCAGTCCTGGAGGGCACGAAAGAGACCTATTTGCACTGGCAGCGGGAGTACGAGAAGTATGAGCTGAAGAGGAAGCTTGAAGACCAGTTCAAGGACCTCCAGAGAGAACTCATATGGAGACGTATCATCAGAAGAGAATCCTCACAAAAACGGGTGAAAGACCGAATCTCCTCCCTGCAAGGCAAGATAGTGGAAACGAGGGAAGAGTTCGAAACATCTCACAAACAACACCAACAGGTCCTAACCGTCCTCGCAAGGGTCTCCGAAGAGCTAGAAGAACTCAGGGAAGAACACCTGAAGCTTGAGCACGGTCGTGGCCTTCGAGCCGGTTCACTGGAATGGATCTCAAGAATCACTGATCTCCTTCGTACACAGCAAGAAGTCTTGACTACCCTTCAGCAAAAGGCCCGTGATGTTAGCTTGTCAACGGAGAACGACCAGCTGAGTCAGGTGTTGTCGGACTTAGTTGAAGAGCATGAGAAAATTTCGATCACTGCCAAGACAGCCGATCAAGACTTCGAGAAAGTACGCACAGGGATTACCGAGCTAACTTCACAACTCACCAAGAATACCGACGTCCTCATAGAATCGAGAGTCAAGAAAGAGGTCAGCAACTTCAAGCTCGCATTAATGGAACAGGAGGTTCAAGAGCTCGAGGTCCAGCTTCGGATTGGCCAAGAGGAAATCGAACCCCTTAGAACGCAGGCTTCCCAGCTCGGACCGGTATTCGAGAATCCCAGAGACCTCCAGCAGATCTCGTTAGATGTCGCTTCTGTTCAAGAACGGTTGCGCCCACTAGCACATCTTTCCGCCGAAGTCGAGAAGATGTACAAGAACTATGGAGACCTCTACGAGGATCTAAAGAAGAAGGCTGAGGTTGTGGAGCAGAACAGGTCCGAAGTTCTTGGCGAACTGAGAGAACGCTTCGACCGATGGAAGACTGTTATGGACAAGTTGCTTGAAGAACTCTCCGCGAGATACAACGCTTTGCTCTCGGAGGTGGAATCAAAGGGACGAATCGTCATCAAAGCCTCCAAAGATATTGAGAAGGCGGGCCTCGAGCTCTACGCAGGGTTCAAGGGTAACGAACCAGTATCGCTGGACGGTCTAGCCCCCAGTGGGGGTGAACGCACGGTCGCGCTAATCGCGTTTCTTCTCTCCCTACAACAGTTCATCTCATCTCCTTTCCGGGCAATCGATGAGTTCGACGTTCACATGGACCCGCGAAACCGGGAAACAGTATCCAAGCTCATCCATGCCGCTGCAAAAGCAAGTGACTCGAGCCAGTACATCGCGATAACCCCTGGACAAGTGACACTTCCAGAGGACAATGTCCACGTTATCGTAGTCCAGAACGTCGAGGGCAGTTCGATTGTCAAGGAGCTAGCATAACCATGACGGAGAAGGTCCGCCGATTGTCCGGAAGACGAGAATTGGAAGAATTAATTCAGACGTGTATCTCGATCGAGAACCGCAGGTTCAACCCGTTCCTCTTGGACATCACTGAAGCTCTTCGGATCATACGACGACACTCGAACCAGTTGCGCACGATAGATGACCATCTACTCGATATGCGAGCCATCACTAGCGTGGCTAGGGTTGTCGGGTTGCAGAGTGCGAATCTCAGATTCCAGTCCAGCGCCCTCTTTGTCGATCCTAGCATGGTGCAACAGAAGCTCGATTCACTCTCGAGAGAACAAATGGCAGAGTTTCTCCTTCTCTCATGGCATCCAATAGTAGAGCTGGAACAGCTCACACTAGCGTCGACCAAAGAGGCGAAAGAATTTTGGGAAAGGATGCTATCGTTCTTCGAGCGAAGAAAGAGGCTTCACCTTGGACCCTTCGTCAGCCCTGATGCAGCTGACTTTGAGGAACTGGCGCGAATGCATGTGGTCGAAGAGAAGGCGTACACGAGAAAAATGCAGGACCTTTGGAAGGAGCTCAAGGAGAGCGCTGAGAAGGACGAGAGAGTGGACTACTGGAACTTTATTAGAGGCTCGGACTTTGCTGCAACTATTGCTCGAGCCCAACTTGTCAGCTTTCTCGTCACCTATGGTTACGCGAACTTGCAACGAAAGGGGAACAGCATGTTCCTGGTCCCGAAAGCAAGACCTGATCCTCACCCCGAAGGGTCACCGCTCAGCTTTCCCATCCCCATCACAAAGGAGGTTTTGATACGGGCGAAGTAAAGGACGAACCGCCCTACTACAATGAAAAGGTCAAGCGAGCAGCACACATGCTCTTCTTCAAACGGGGAAGAGTACCTGGTGCAAGATCGTGGGAGTTGAAAACAGGACTCGGAAAAGGGTACACGAAAGTTCTGGAACAACTGGATGAGAGTCTGAAGGACCTGGACCTTGAAGTCAAGAAGGTCGAACCGCAGACTCTGTCTGATTACAAACCAGGACCAGACGACGGGGAAGAAGAATCCCGATATTTCGTCCGCCTCAAGGGGACACTGGCTCCGAAGGAAGCGAGACTGTGCGGATGGAGAATCGACAATCTCGCAGCCTTAGCGGCCGCCTTGGCGCTTGTAGTATCCAAACAAGGGAGGAGCGAAAGAAAGGAATTGGAAACGATCATCGGCAACAAAGCAGGACGCTGGAGAGCACTGACCCTAATGGACACATTCCTCCGATCAGGATATTTGGAAGAAGACGAGGAAGGACTAGTCAAGCTTGGCTGGCGGACCCGCGCCGAGCTCGATCTCCCAAGCCTGATGATGCTGCTCGCCGAATCAAAGGCACCGTCCGCAGAGAGTAGCGAGCCTGTTGAAGATGATCAGGCGTCGATCGAAGGTTGAATACTCTCTAGGTATCTCTTTCCTTGAGGCACAGCGGCCGCGCATAGTTTGTCGAAGGGCAGAATCTTCTCGTCCCACTCTGAGACCTCTTCGGGACGGAGCTTTAGAAATCCCTTATCTTCGCTGACTGTGCCCCACACCAGCATGTAGCGGCGGTCAGTGTAGCCCCCCGTTGGGATTCCGGTTATGTGGTTGAAGAGAACTCCGACTCGACCGCGGGTCATTGTTGCGGGGACGCTGGGTTTCTTCAGGAGAATCTCACCGTTCTCGGAGAGGATAAAGTCTGTTGCAACACTGAACGGGAAACCGTCTGTGTCGATCCAGGTGACTATGCCGTATCGGAACAGTGATAGCCTGTCTGGGTCAATGAGACCTAATGTGGTCAAAGGTTGATTGCCTCCGCGGGTTTGGAGGTGTCTCCGTTCTTCCATGCAAGTATCTTCTTTGGTTCTATTTCGACCACGATTCTTTTCCAGAACCAGGCGAATTGGTCCCGGGCCGCAAGGAATCCGTCGATGTAAGGCTCCTTCTTGCGCCACATAGGGAGGTATCGTTCCCATCCATGGTCAAGGTCGGAATCATCGCATTTTGCAATGCCTTGGACGAGGACGACATGCTTCTCAACTCCACTGCCTTCCGGGTTGGAGAAGAGTAGCGATACTTTCGGGTTCTTCTTCATATGTTCAATCTTGCGCGAGAACAATATGCTGGATGTCACAGCGAACCTAGGAGGATTATTGTCATAGAAGAATAGTAGCGGAAACGTCACAGGCTTCCCGTTATCTATCGATGTGAATTCGCAGATCAAGTATCGATCGAAAACGGATTGAACCCAGGTCGGAGCTTTCATCAACCTATTCGACCTTGCGGGTGCGCGTGTGGCAACTCCTTGGCTATAAGACCGCCGATTGAACTGTTCATGCTTGCTTCGGGATCTGTCTAAGAAACTCCTTAGGATATTGTTTCGAGTTCAGCAGTGTCAGGAACTCTCCTTTCTTGATAGATGCTCTCGCGGATTCCAGCTCAGTTCTCTGAGCCAGATGATCGTGGACCTTCGCCTTTGCTAGCACGTCCAAGACTTTGCCTTCGTAGAAGGGTTCCAGGTCCTTCCCTTGGCAAACAGCGCAGTTGCAGCTTGTCGAGTTTCCTCTGATCTCTTCATAGTCTCTCTTCTTCAGCGCTCCCCAGCCTTTTCGGTCGAAAACATTGATCACCTCTTTCGTAAGCGGTGTTGGTGGCGGTGGGACGATCCATCTGGAGAAGCTGTCTATGCTGAACATTGGAAGGATCATTCCTTGGCTGCAGGGGATCGGGCTTCTTCCGAGCCGTACCTTCGGTGGAACTTGGAACGCATGGAGCCAGACCCCAGGCTTCCTCCTCTTGAATTCCTCCATTACTCGGAGAGCGTGGTAGTGGAACGCGCCTCGGAGATCAATCCCCACCTGAGCTGACTCATGCTTCTCAACCATCTTGACTACTTTTCCGAAGACTTCCTTGTTGTCGGTGGCTTGCATGATCGGCATCAACGGTTTCTCGACGCCGCGCTCTTCCATCCAGCGTTCCGCGAAGCGGAGCTGACCATCAAAATCCTCCGGAGACATGTCAACCGTGTGCTGGACCGTGATGATGTCGAGTCCCGCAAGATATTGTAGGTCCAGGATCGTTTTCAGGTCTTGGGTCTCTTTCACCATGGCTCCGCCCTTAAAGGCTAGGTAGAGGAGACGAACAGCGTCAGGGCTCGTTTCTCTAGATAGGAATCTCGCGGTAGACTTCAGAGCCTCTTCCTGAGTGAGAATTCTCTTGATCGTGTCGGGCGGGGCGAGCCGGGCGAGAACTGCTACTTCTCCAGGTAGTGGCTCTTTTACACCTGCTGGCTTGAGCGCGTTTCTCTCAGGACTGATAGGGAATCTGTTGGGAAGGGGAATCCGACGTTGTCCGATCCGGAGCTCGGACTGACTCGCGCTGGTCTCGGAGTCAACTTTGATCTGGGCTAGCTGGATTGTGGACATTACTAGGGAACATGCCAGGGTCAGGTAGAAAGAGGCTTCGATTAAGCAGCGAGCCTAGTATTCTTGGTCGTTTGACTGGGTGCCTTCTTCGGCGGGTTCAGTAACCGTTTCATTGGGCTCTGAAAGCGGTTCATTTGGTTCCGCAACCTGTTCGCTGGGTGCCGCTTCCTCAACCCTCTCCTCATGCGGGGTCTCTGGTGGCTTCAATGACTTCTTCCATGGCAGTCGGAATAATGCATGGCGAGGCTGCTCTAGTACAGGCGAAGAAGCCTCTGGAGTCTGGCCAGTCATTTTAGCTTTGAAAGCACTCAACTCTACCGATGCAAGGTGTCTTCTTATCAGGAACATCATAGTGAATATGCCAGCCGCGAAGACGGTAGCGTTGACGATGATTGAGAGGTCGATTCTAGTTATTGGGACTTGGAGTATGAAGTAGAACTGTGCGACTGCATAGACTGAGCCGAACGCAAATACTAGAAAGGGTAGAACTTGGCTCCAGCGCCGGTCCGCACGTGTAACCGTCTTCCTCGCAAATGTTTGCATCGCGCCGATGACGGAAACCAGCATCAGCCCGCTATCAACGAGAGGATTGGAGGGCTGGTTTTGCGTGATGTATCCAATCGCGATGATCGTTGCTCGGTAGAGCAGGTAGCCCCAGAGAACCAGGAAGGTTCCTCCTGCGAAGACGGCCGCTTGGGGCTTCTTCTGTACTATTACTCGCCATCCCCAGAGTGCTGTGAAGAAGTAGGTTGCGAGCAGCAGTACTGTCAAAATCATTGTCCAGATGATTATCTTGTCGGTCGCCCCCTGAACGTTTCGGTATGTCGAGCTTAGCCAGTTTGAAATTGCCCATACGCCGTATGTTAGTGGCGCGATTGGGAGGAAGAGTGTTGAAATTCCCAGGGTTCTCATCAGTTTCTTTGCGTGTCCTTCGCCGGTCAGTCCTCTTTCGACTTTGACCAGGAGTTGGGACACTGGAGCAGCGATGAAGTAGGCTTGTAGGAGGATCCATGTGTAGAAGATTAGGATGAATGCAGGGAATATGGGGAGAGCTTCTACCGCCCCTGCTTGTTGGACCCAGTATGCGATGCCGGCGATCATCGGCGTGTAGGCTATGATGAGTATGATGACACGTCTTGTCATTCTTGAGAACAGGATTGAGTTTCTGAATTTTTCGAGGAGGGCGAGCGGGGTTAGGACGAGGTATACTCCAGTAGTGCTGGCGCCGGCGATGAAGATGAGTGTCCATGCTTGCGCAAGTCCAAGGATGGCGCCGACGTAGGCGGTTGCGAATAGGAACGCCATTAGTATTGTGAAGATTAGTGTGTGTCCTCGTACGCCTGGAGATAGGAGTAGCCTGATCGAGATCGGGAGATAGAACCTAGACTTCTGCTCTGGTAAGGTCAAAACTTGGTCGCGCTAGGCTAGCCTAGGTTACTGGTCTACGGGACGAAGCCTAATCATTTCTACGATACCGGCCCTTGGCTTGGCTCGTAACTGAGCTAACCCCATTTCCAGGCGGGCCTTCGAATTGGCGCTGTAGCCTGGCTATTGCCTTTTGTGAGCCTTGGTCCAAGGGGTTATATGGAGTTACTAAAGGCGCGGTCTCAAGGTCGTCCGGAATTGGTCGAAGCTCACTATCATCCAAAGGGCGAGATGAAGAGGCATGTTCGCGCTTTCATCTACGTGGCTGCGGTCTTGGGCAAAGAGTCGAAGGTTGCTGACGCATTGTTCAAGCTTGCAGAAGTCAAGGAGGTTCATGTCATTCCGGGCAGGCATGACATCATGGCTGTTGTCGAGGTCCCTAGAAAGCTTCTGGAGCCTGACGCGCAGAGCATCTACTGGTTCATAGTTGAACGTATCAAGACGATCGGCGATGTCACCGATACTGAAACACTTATTCCGATAGTCTCGGCTTCGAAATGGTCTGACTAGACTCTCGACCACTCATCCCACGCGAATCGGTTTAGTTTCGCTGGCCAATCCGGAGAGTGCCCTCATGCGTCACGAGGCCGAGTCGCTAGACCCCCTATTTTCCAAAAACCATTTCCTGTCTGGCACCGCTTCCGGGCGAGACGGGCCGATCAGGGCGCAATGCGGGCTCAGATGGCATTGGAAAGATAATGATAATGACAATTCCGAACGGATTTCGGAAGAGTCATGTGAGCGTTCCCGGATTCTAGTTCAGGGCAGGTATTGGGCGATTTCACGACCGGAAAGCTTCCTGTCAACCGCTCTTGCGTCGTAAAGTCGTTGAACAATACCCCACTTTTCTGGAGAGGTCATTCGCTGTCTGGCAGGGATTCCACGCGAGTCTCCGGATTCAGGGCACAGTTCAGGCTTAGGTGCCGAGGCGAAACTTGCGGGTTTTGTCTCCCTATTAAGAACGATTTCTCGGCCAGTGTAGGGAAGGGCTCCCAGATTCGAGATCAGGGCTGATTTTGGGCGAGTTCGCCAGAATTCTTGTTGCGTCATTTACGCCCGTTTCTCCGTCTAACTTTTCAGGTCCGGATCTGAGTCGAGTTGTCGGTGGGCTTTTTTGGTTTCACTGGGAATCTGCTCGAATCTTGAAAGCAGCTAGTTTCGGTTGTTCGGAGGGGCTACCGGATCAAAATCAGGAGGATCCGGCTAGCGAGGACGGCTTCAACAAAAGCGTCCCGCGGATCG
The DNA here is from genome assembly GCA_005882895.1 of Candidatus Bathyarchaeota archaeon. Lineage (GTDB taxonomy): Archaea > Thermoproteota > Bathyarchaeia > 40CM-2-53-6 > 40CM-2-53-6 > 40CM-2-53-6. The sequence continues at coordinate 29,833 of VBBD01000065.1, forward strand.
GTCGCTTGCGATACTTGAGGTCGGGAGATTGTTGTCTGGCTCCTTTCCATAAGGTATCAATACGAATGTTGCCATGGGCTCATGATATAAGGGGCGCCGATGGTTTCCACTTAATTACCTCAGTTTGCTCCTGACAATTCCATTGGCAACCAAGAAGAGATTGTGGATTCCACAAGCCTCGATCATCACAAGTTGTGCATTCTCCGGGCTGGCTTCGATTTCAGTGGAGATGCATTTCTTCATCCGGGCGAGGTGCCCTCTGTGCAGGTCAGTCCACATCATTGGCGTCCTTCCGATGATCAGTTCGACCAAATCTTTGGAACGCCGAACAAGATGTTTCTCAACCCGTATATTGGGTTTAGCAGTGACAGTCATCAGCTGACTAACAAAGGCTTAATGGAACAAGAATTCGAAACCCAGAAAGCTTCACGGGTCTTGATCCATTGCAGAATCCGAAATATGTTGCTCCGACCTGGGACGAAGTCTATGTTATGATGATAGAGCTTGCCCGGCAGATCAAAAGCTCTGGCTACTCGCCCCAAGTCATCGTCGGGGTCTCTAGAGGAGGATGGCCTCCCGCTCGGGTCATGAGCGATCTTCTGGAGAACCCAAACCTCGCAAACATGAAAGTCGAATTCTACAAGAACATCGGAGTCACAGCGCAAAGGCCCAAGATCACCCAGCCTGTAACTGCTGAAGTAATCGGGAAGCGTGTTCTAGTTGTTGACGATGTTGCCGACTCCGGACAAAGCCTCCGCGTAGCACACAGGCATCTGCGCCAAAAGGGGGCTCAGGAGATCAGGGTCTGCACTCTGTACCTGAAACCGAAAAGCATCTTCAAACCCAATCACTATGCCAAAACGACTTCAAAATGGATCATCTTTCCTTGGGAAAGATTGGAAGCCATTAAGCTCATCAAACGGAACCTCCGGTCAAAAGGGAAGACCATCAACGTGATTCGAGAGTTGAAAGGAAGCGGACTGAGCGTTTCACTAATCCGTTCACTCTGGGCGCTAGCATATGATAACTGAAAGAATCGGTTCCTATTTCCTTTTTGTCCAAGGATTCAGAGGTGCTCGACTGATCGACTCGGAGAGAGTCTTGCGGGATCTGCGAGGGTCATTTGGAGGAGTTGATCTTCAACTATTGCGTGGTGATAGAGTGGCGGGGATAGAACAAATTATTTTCGCGGCGAGGAATGCAGTTGACTCTTTTAGAGGCAAGGCTCGAAGAGCGAAACATCTCTCGATGGAACTCTTGCTCTTCGCTTCAGGTGAACATCAGATTGTTGAAGCGATCAAATTGCTTGGTGTAGATGCTTCGAGCACGGAACTGGCTCTGGTGGGACTATCCGAAACCGAGCTTGACTCCAACGCCGTGAGTGGCGAAGTAGCAAAGGTTGTGCAAGGAGTGCCGGACGATACCGTGTTGGAAATCGGGACCATGACAAAAGTCCGAGCTCTAAGGAAAACTTACAATATTTCTGACAGGGAGCTGAAGTCGTCGAGGATGCCTGGCGAAGCTGAGAATAGCATGCTGAAGAGATTGATAATTGAGCGTTCCGCGCTCTTGGTGCTGGAGAACTAGGTCGTCCTCTTTTCCCGTTCAATCCCCAAGATTCCGTTAGGCGGGATAACGGCTATTCCCGCGACCGTGCCAATAATCTCGACTAAGACAACCTTCGCCGGATCCCGCAGGTCAACCTTTCTAGGAATCTTAGCTGCAATCGCGTCAATAACTTCCTTAGACGAGACATTGCTCCGTCGCTTCTCGATCGACACGCGAAACGTTTCACCATCTCGAATTGCCCCTGATCTCTCTGAGACTGCCTTCCCGATGGCCTCAATTTCGGTGGGTACAACTTTCTGAACCGGTTTGACCTTGAGGACGTACCGAAACTCCCATGGTTTCTCTTTCAGAGTTGAGCGTAGGTTCTGTATCACTCTAAGCGGGTCAAGGGATGTCTTGGCAACAGTTAGGCCGCTGACTGGAGTGTAGCTGGTTTCCGCGGACCGGTCTCCTAGCTCGGCTATTAGATACCACAGCTCCGAGTTTGCCTCCCGCTCATTGCCTCTTGCACTAGATACAAGGAGGTTGAAGTCGCTTAGCAAGTTTGAATCATTTTTGAAGTTCAACGTTCGATGCGAGAGCCGTTCTAAGCTCTCCTCGACTAATGGCTCCTTCGCGGAGAACCTGAATGCTGGACTTGACCTCTCTGACAACTGTTGACTCGACGCCCACAGACATTAAGCCTCCATCCAGCACGATGTCGACTTTGCCATCGAACACCTTTAGCGCATCTTCCGCTTTACTCAGCGACGGATTGCCCGAAATATTTGCGCTGGTCCCCAGAAGGGACCCTCCAGACTTCGAGATCAGCTCCAACGTATCCTGCCGGCCTGGGATTCTCAGGCCAATCATTCTTTCGAGACCAACTACTTGGGGAGGAAGTGTTGCTCGGGAAGCAACTACAATGGTTAATGGCCCTGGCCAAAATCGCAAGGCAAGCGCTTCAACTTCGCCGCTGATATCACCTAGTTCTCTTGCCGTTCCAAGAGTACCGACGAGGACCGGGAGGTTCCCTTTGTTTCTACCCTTCACTTTTGCCAAGGTGTTGACCGCTTTCTCATCGAAAGGATCGCATCCGAGCCCGTACACCGTATCCGTCGGATAGACTACGAGTCCACCCTTCTGTATCGCTGCCGCGGCTTTCTGGATCGACCCACCGCTAATCTTGAGAAACTGAGTTAGCATTGCCGATTGCTTCTCGGACCAAGTCGACTCTTATATCTCGTTCACATCATCGACATCGCGACACGATTTGGCAAGTTCGACAATCATTGTTCATGGTGGCGCCGGTGAATGGCCCGAATTGAAGCAGGCGACAGGTCTATCGGGCGTCAGGCAGGCTGCGACCAGAGGGTTCGGACTGCTCCAACGGGGAGGATCTGCACTACGTGTGGTTGAAACCGCTGTCATGGAAATGGAGGATAATCCCATCTTTAACGCGGGCAGAGGGTCAACTCTGAATCTTGTGGGTGACGTTGAGGCTGATGCAGGAATCATGGATGGAAAGACGCAACGGGGTGCGGGGGTCGCTCTCCTTCGACGTGTAAAAAACCCGATACGTCTCGCAAGAGTCGTGATGGAGAAAACTGATCATGCTTTGCTTGCCGGTAACAGTGCCGAAAAGCTTGGAGAAGCGTTTGGGTTGCCAGAGGCAAGCCTGAAGACTCCCGAGCGAGTCCGTCAATGGAAACAGGCAAGACGACAGCTGGAGAAGGCGGATCCTGGCGACTTTTCGAGAAACCTGAAACTAATACGGACCAAAGGCCAGAGCCTACTTGGAGATACAGTGGGGGCGCTGGCAATAGATCAAAACGGAGACTTAGCTGCCGCGGATTCCACGGGCGGTGTCTCGTTAAAATTGCCAGGACGAATTGGCGACAGCCCGATCCTTGGAGCCGGACTCTATGCAGACAATAGGATAGGAGCGGCAACGGCTACAGGTGTTGGAGAGATAGCGATGAGGCTGGTCGTTTCCAAGTCAGCCTGCGATGCAATGCGGGCCCTGACCGCACAAGAAGCAGCGTCCCAAACCATCAAGACTGTGACGAAACTAGCCGGTAAAGGATTGGGAATTGTGACTCTCGACCGCAAAGGGCGATACGGAGTCGCTCACAATACTCCGCATCTGTGCTGGGCTGCTTTCACCAGAAGCAGGGACTCATCTCGAAAATGCATCAGTAACTTGTCAGAAAGATTCTGAACCCTTTGCTATGCTTCATGTTTTTTCGCGTGTTTCTCGGAAGCCTTTTAAGAGGGTACAATTCGCGCTAACTTCTAGTTTTCGGAGACGATCAAGTGTTACCCTATAGCAAGGGGGAGGAATGGGGCGAAGACGAGGACTGGGGCGGCGAAGATGAATGGGGAGAAGACGACGATTGGAGCGGCGGAGACAACGGGTCCGAAGACAACTAAAGTCCCAACGTAACTAGATAACCAAACGCCATCCATCTGTTTCTAGAAGGGCACTGAAAGGGTAACAGGAGTTCTATCTTCGGCTCCGCAGAAGTCTGGTGCAATAGGATGAAGAACAATGCGACATCTATCATCCAGAGTCAAGGCGCTGCCCCTAATTGCGCTTAGCCTCCTATTCTTAGTGCCCGCGGTGGCCTTCCAAGCGGCCAACGCCAGCACCGTCAGCAACGGAGATTTCCAGGCTCAAAGCTTCTCAAAGGTTGTCGACTGGTACGACTACGTGCGACAGTACGCTGCTAACAACAATCTACCTCAACCAAATGCTACTGAACATGCGTACATCTATACGAACTACATTAACGTGGGTGGCTTCCAGCTCTTCTACGCCGGGCTCGTAAACGCCACTCACAACGGGACGTTCGTGACTATACCCATCCAGACCTTCTTCGAACACTTCAAGACCGTTGGTGGAAAAGACGCCATAACAGCTTCTTCATTTATCAGCCTCGTCAGCTTCAACGAGTCCAACGCCGACCCCTATCCCAACTCGCCTGACAAGACCGACACAGTCTACGCAAGCTTCAGCCTCGGCGTAAACCTAACAGCAATCACCGGCCACAAGCTGCCAGGATACGTCGCGAGCAGCCAAGTTACACCTCTAACCCAACCTCTAAGACCGCAACGCTGACCGCAAGCTACACTATAGGCAGGATAACAGATCTATACATCCTATCACCTACGCCAGCAATTCACCTCAACGGAACTGGGACCTTCGACCTAAATGGTTCCAAGACTAGTAGCCAGAGCATCTACCAGTTCCTGCAATCCAGACAAATGAAACTCTCAATAGTTCTTGCGAACAAAGCTATCCTCGCTAGCACGGTCACTAACAAAGACGACTCGGGCGCAAGTGTCGACAATGGTAACTCAACAGATGTTACTCACACCGCTGTGAATACGGAAGCAAGTGACGGAGACAAGGTCTTCAAGGCAGACTTTGGCGTGAAATCGGCATACCAACTCTACAATTATACGGCGGATTCCTCCGAAAACACCGCCTCTGCCAAGAACGTAAACGTGAGAACGGTCAATCTCAATGCATGGGGCGGGAACCCCGTCTTCTGGTTCCAGAACCGCTTCATGGGATTCCTACCTTTGTTCGTCGCCAATGTGGATCCAGGACTCATTACGCAGGCAAAAGAAGGACTCAAGAATTTTGTTGTTTCAGACTATCTCTACATCATATCGTATCCAACCTGGAGCGGTTACAAGCTTGTGCACGACCCGGAGTACACTGCATTCTATACTCCCGCTAACAATGTCGGACTACTTACGGCCATATTCCTAGCAGTAGCTGTCGCAGCAGGAGTTGGCGGCCTATTCGCTTTCCTTTTCAGGAAGCGAAGAGCTGCCGGCATAGCAGTCAGTGGAGTTGGGCCGACTGGTCCAAGCCCGACTCAGGATCCGACCCCCTCAGGCCCAACTATTCCTGGACGATAGCGCTTCAATTTTCTATCTTTACCTCTTTTTCTCGGTCGCCTAGGGAACAGTGAGCTAAACTTCATCTTCAAAGCCAGTACCACCGCGAATTACCCATGGCAACCTCAGGTCCAGCGATAGATGTATCACATCTAACGAAAGTCTACGGGCCGACGGTTGCGCTAAATGATGTCACACTATCTGTAGGCACCGGTGAAGTTCGAGGCCTTCTTGGACCCAACGGGTCCGGGAAATCGAGTCTGATGAAAATAATCATGGGCTTGACAAAGCCCTCCTATGGTTCAATCCAAGTTCTCGGCTATGACGTCCGAGCCAGCCCAATGGACATCAAGAAGATCGTTGGCTACGTTCCTGAGTCCCCACGGCTGTACGAATTTCTCACTGCCACCGAATATCTTGATTTCATAGCAGATGTCCGAGGACTACCATACGAGCAGAAAAAGGAACGCATCGCTCGATTTGTTGACGCCCTCGACCTTGAGGGAAAGCAAGGTGACATGATAAGCAGCTACTCGCAAGGCATGAAACAAAAGGTCGCGATCATCGGAGCATTGCTCCACAGGCCTCGGGTCTTGCTCATGGACGAACCGCTCAACGGCCTAGACCCAAAGTCAGCCAGGCTCGTCAAAGAACTCATCCACGGCTTTGCCAAAGAAGGTGTGTCAGTGGTATTCAGCACGCACATTCTTGAGATA
>VBBD01000008.1 GCA_005882895.1 Candidatus Bathyarchaeota archaeon
AAGTGCTTGAGGAACTGAACATCGTCACGTTTCGGATAATCGGTTCGAAAGTGCGCTCCCCTCGATTCATTCCGTGCTAGCGCAGCATAAGCGATGGTCTCTGCAACATCAAGCATGAAATCCAGTTCTAGGGCGGAAACCAAATCAGTGTTGTAGACCCGGTCCTTGTCGTCAACGACTGCGTTCTTCATTCTCTGCTTCAGATCTCCAATAAGGCTGCAAGCCTGTTTGAGATTGCTCTTGTCACGGTAAATGCCAACATGCTCCTCCATGACCTTCTGCATCTCAGTCCGAATCGTCGAGATTCTTTCGCCCTTCTCATGCTTCAGAACCCTGTCATAGATTCTCTTCTCCTCCTCCATCGCAAGTCCTTGAACGGGGTTTCCGAAGCTCGGCGACCCCTGCCTCGTCGCGTACTGAGCCGCCCCGATTCCAGCCTCAGCCCCGAACACTAGGCACTCGGTCAACGAGTTGCTGCCTAGCCGGTTTGCGCCATTCATGCTGACGCAGGCCATTTCTCCCGCAGCGTAGAGTCCGTGTAGGCCTGTGTAGCCGTGAATGTCAGTATGGACGCCGCCCATCATATAGTGCTGACCTGGTCTTACCGGTATCATCTCATGGACAGGATCTATACCCAGGTACCTCTCCGCGAGTTCTTTCACGAAGGGAAGCTTCGTCTCGATCGTTTCCGCGCCCAGATGTGTGAGGTCTAGGTTGACATAGCTCCCGTACGGGCCCTCGAATCCTCGTCCCTCCTTGATCTCGGTCATCTCGGCCCGCGACAAGATGTCTCTCGGCCCAAGCTCCATCTTGTTAGGAACGTACCTCTTCAGGAACCGTTCGCCATCCTTGTTCAGTAGATGACCTCCTTCTCCCCTCGCCGCTTCAGTGATCAGAATCCCGGTGTTCGGGAGCAATGTGGGATGGTACTGGACCATTTCCATATCTTTGAGCGGGACCCCAGCCCTGTATGCCAGAGCCATCCCATCGCCCGTCTTGATCCATCCATTCGTCGTGAACTGATAGATTCTACCACATCCCCCAGTGGCTATCACGACAGCTTTAGCAAGGAACGACACCAGTTCGCCTGAGCGGATGTCGATTGCGGTAACACCGTCGACTCGACCGTTGTCCACGAGGATCGAGGTAGCGAACCATTCGTCGTACCTGTGAATATTCTCAAACTTCAAGCTCGTCTGGAAGAGAGTGTGTAGAAGGTGGAACCCAATCTTGTCTGTAGCGAACAATGTTCTTTTTACGCTCATTCCACCGAAGGCACGAACACTAATCCGGCCGTCCGGGTCACGACTAAAGGGACAGCCCCAGTGCTCAAGCCGCACTGACTCCTTAGGCGCCTCTCTCACAAAGAACTCCACTGCGTCCTGATCCGCCAGAAAGTCGCTCCCCTTGATAGTGTCGTACGCGTGCAGGTCGAAATTGTCGTAGTCAGTTCTTAGGACCGCGGCCATGCCGCCTTCCGCTGAAACCGTGTGGCTTCGCATTGGATAGACTTTGGAGACAATGGCGATGTCCAGCTTGGGGTTCAGCTCAGCCGTCGCAATTGCGGCCCTGAGTCCAGCGGCACCCCCTCCGATGATCAGAACATCATGGTTTAGGTGTTCCACTACGGTTCAGCTTCCTGTCCTTTCAGAGCGGGCTGTTAACGAATCCGCCCGTATTTTAAATAGTGTTAGGAATCGAGCGGAAAAATCCGTTTGAGAGTCTCTATGATCTAGCTGATCAGAATTCTGCTTTTGCGACTCGAAGGGGTTGACTTCCGACTTCGCCGAGCTTCATCTGGACGGAAAACAGCCCTCTCAATGCTCCTAAGAATCGTGGCTCTGTGGTCTCTGTATTGACGAGAAATATGGCGGTGATGGTTGAAGGGTTCAACAGTTCTATCAATTGCTTGATGCCTGAGTAGACTTGCTCCCATCTTTCCCCCCTGATGAGTTCGGCGATGCTGTCGAATACAAAGCTTAGAGCAACGGATTTGTTGTTCTCATAGAATTCAGTAATTAGTGAAGTCACCAGGCCTAGCTCTTTGTCGGGGATCTGAATCTCCCCGTCTGGCAATTCGTCCGGCACTGATACTAGGGAGGAGGCCGCGACCACCCTCACCATTCTCTTTCCCTTCAACGCCCTATACAACTTGCTTGACTTAGATGTGAAAAGAGCGCACATCTCCGCATTGGCGATTCCCTCGTCGAAGAACTTGTTCACTAAATCCTCGAAGTTCGCATTAGACGAATACTCCAGGAGAATCTTAGAACCTTCCATTTTCTGGTGGTCCAGGTTTACGAGAGTTGAGAATGGGTCGGACGCTTCTGAGAGGTTGACAAGTTCAACGTCTCGGTTCCTTTGCAGGAAATCAGCAACTTGGAGTCTAGGCGCTTGGCTGGATTCTAGCAGAAACATTTCGGCTTCCGGCTCATTGGGATTCTTTGACTCTTTTGCAATCGATCCCATAGAGCCCTGGAGGTCCTGCCGCTCCAGCTCTCTTACGAACACGGTCGCTGTCTGGCTCAAACCAAACTTGTCAGAGAGACCCTCACTCCCAGACTTTTTGACAACAGAGCCGGCCGAGGACATGACGAACTTTCCATTCTCCGCCCACTCGTTGAATCGCGAATCGTTATGCGACAGCCCCTCTACGAGCCAAGACGCCGGAGACTTCAAGACAACCCTAGCACCGGCCTCGATAGTGCTTCGAAAAGCAGAGGATAGGAATGATATCGTTCGCGTACCAGTATCGTGAAGCACTAGGTATCGTTTCCCGAATTTTATGAGACTCTGAGGAAAGAGGCTGCTCTTCAGGAACCTAGTTGTTCCAGGAAGAGTCCGGATGGAAAAGGCTAGCAGGCAATACAGTGCGGAACTGACAACCAGCCCCATCTCATAGGAGAAAGGAATTATCGGCGATAAAAGGAAGAAAATTACCAGCCCCACAGTTGGAAAGCAAAGCCAGCTAGACAGCATCAGGAGAAGAGAATTTCTAGTATACGAGGTCTGAGCACGACGCAGAGATGAAAGAAGCAATAGGGAAGGATACAAGATGATAGGAATTGCAAAAAAGACAGTGAGCGCGATGTACCATGAGGGAAAGGATGGCAGTACATAGGCCTCATTCCCGTACGATGAAAGGGAAGACGTGACCGGTTCAAAGGCAAGTGTGACTGCAAGCCAAGTACCAAGGATCAGAAGAAACAGGGGAAACAACATGGTTCTCTTGAGAATGATCTTCATAGATTCTCCCCATGTTCTAGCTTCAGGACAGAACTGAACAACTGCTGCAGCATGGCCAAAGTTCATGGCGACCAAGAAGAAACCGATCAGCATTATGTAGGTTGCAATGATGTTTTGGGCTAGGATTCTATCTATATCGGCCGCCAGAATTAGGAAGAAGTAGATGTTTAGCCGAATTAGGTTGCGTCGTGCAATCCCGACAAACGAAGGTTTCTGTCGGACAAGTAGCCATAAGGAAAGGGCTGGGGCCACCATTGCAATTAGGTCTAGATAAACGGGGGTGGACATGTTAACGTTTCTTAGTCCTGTTGGTGTTCGTGAGAGTGTGTCTGAAGGGTGGCGATTGTTTCAAGTTACCGTAACTGGCCGATGTGGCCGATTGTTACTCGACTTGACACGCCTCATGCTCTTGGTTTCTAAAGTCGATATACTCGCTTCTATCTTTCGCTTTAGGACCGTATATCCTTCCTCGTTCAGCCTCTTCCGCCGCCGATTGCCAGCCCAGATGGGGCGTCCCCACATTGGGTCCGATGTGTATCTTGGAATCAAGTGCCAGTGGAGATGTGGCATGGAGTTCCCCAGCAACTCGTAGTTCATCTTGTTAGGCTTGAGCGCCTTGGATAGCGCGTTTGCAACTAGTGACATGTCTTCTAGAAACTGTTTACGATCCTTGTCAGCCAGATTGTACAATTCTTCTTCGTGCCATTTCAGAGTCAGAAAAGTGTAGCCTTCGAAAGCCTGGTCAGGATTCAACTTGGCAACTGACGTGTGTGACTCGTAGAAGACAAGATTCTTGGGCTCGTAGATACCTTGGCACATCCAGCAGTCCGACAGTCGACGTGGCAAGAGAGACGATGCTGAGCCCGGAACCCGATTGTTTTTAAGATAATGATAGGAATGCCAGTTCGAGGTCTGAGACCTTCGATTCCACGAGAAGAACGAGTTTGGGTGTCAAACGTTGACTCCCGGGTCGGTAGGGAAACTTTCCAAAGAATACGACCCCCACCAGGCCGAGCAGGAGATCCTCAACTGGTGGAGTACTAACCGGACCTATCAGAAGACAAAGAAAAAACTCCTCAAACGTCCCAAGTTCTACTTTCTAGACGGTCCACCATACGTAACCAACGCGCCCCACGTAGGGCTTGCATGGAACAAGACTCTCAAAGATATCGTCATCAGATACTATCGGATGAAAGGGTTCAATGTCCACGACCAGCCTGGCTATGATTGTCACGGTCTTCCTGTCGAGGTAATGATAGAGAAGTCGTTGAAGCTAGGCTCGAAGAAGGACATTGAGAATGTTGTCGGAGTCGGCCGATTCATCGCCGACTGCAAGAAATTCGCAGAAGAAAACGTCCAAGCTCAGACCAAGGTTCTGAAAAACCTCGGGATCTGGATGGACTGGGACAAGCCCTACCTGACTTACAAGGATAGTTACATTGAATCTGTCTGGTGGACGATAAAGCAGACTCAAGAGAAACGCCTGCTCTACAAGGCGTTGAAGGTAGTCCACTGGTGTCCCCGCTGCGAGACAGCCCTCGCCGGGTACGAGGTGACCGACGAATACCAAACCGTTCAGGACTTTTCAATCTATGTGAAACTCCCTCTAGTTGAGAAGCCGGGAGAGTTCATACTCATCTGGACCACAACGCCTTGGACGCTACCAGCGAACTTGGGCGTGATGGTTCACCCCGACAAGCCCTACGTCCTAGTGGAGGTCGAGGGAGACAAGCTCATACTTGCAAAGGAGAGGCTTGAACAAGTCCTCGGAGGACGAAGCTACAAGATCTTAGAGGAATATCAGGGACGAGAACTTGAGGGCACAAAGTATCTCCCACCTCTCCGAGAAGAAACTCAAGCCCAGATCGGGGCAGATCGGCATCGGGTCCTGCTCAGCGCTGAACACGTGTCAATGTCGGAGGGAACCGGAGCCGTCCACACCGCCCCGGGGCATGGGGAAGAAGACTTCGAGGTCGGCTTGAAATATGGACTGCCCGCCTTCTCGCCGGTAGACCCGTCAGGCCGCTTCACGAAGGAAGCTGGAAAGTACGCGGGGCTATCGGTCAGGGACGCGAACAGAGTAATCATCGAAGATCTCAAGACCAAGAATCTTCTCTGGAAAGAGGAAACAATCGAACACTCGTACCCTCACTGCTGGCGGTGCAAAACAGCCCTCATCCTTCGAGCAACAGACCAATGGTTCGTCAAAGTCACTTCCATCAAGAAGAAAATGCTGAGCGAGAACCAGAAGGTACAATGGGTGCCAGAATGGGCCGGGTCCAAGAGGTTCCACGACTGGCTCGAAGGCGCTCGAGATTGGGTAATATCACGCCAACGCTACTGGGGCGTCCCACTCCCAATCTGGACCTGCGAGAAGTGCGGAGAACGCACCGTAATCGGTTCAAAGACAGAACTCATCAAGCTCGCTCTACACCCACCCAGAGAGTTTGAACTGCACCGGAACGGCGTCGACAAAATACAGGTCAGGTGCAAGTGTGGAGGAACGGCAAAGAGAGAGCCTGACATTCTTGACGTCTGGATGGACTCCGGCGCTGCATCGTGGGCCAGCCTCGGCTATCCAAAGAGCTCTGTCGAGCTAAAACGCTGGTGGCCCGCCGATCTGATCCTTGAAGCACATGATCAGACAAGAGGCTGGTTCTACAACCAGCTCGTTCCTAGCGTCCTAGCCTTCAACCAAAGCCCATACCGAACCGTATTGATGCACGGCCACACCCTGGATGAACAGGGAGAGAAGATGAGCAAGTCGAAAGGAAACTTCGTCAGCCCAGATGACGTTGTTACCAAGTACAGCCGAGATGCCCTTCGATTCTACACCGTTCAATCAACCCTCTGGGAGGACTTCCAGTTCTCATGGAACGCCGTCGAAGTGGCAGCGAAAGATCTCCAGATTGCATGGAACGTCCTCTCATTTGCCACCCTCTACATGAACCTCGACAAGTTCAAGCCGGATGCCTGGTCGGTCAAGAGACTGTGGAAAAACCTCCGGCCCGAGGACAAATGGCTGGTCTCCCGAAGCGAGAGCTTACTGAGAGATGTGAGCGGCAACATGGAAGGTCTCGAGCTGCACCTAGCGTTGCGAAGGCTCAGAGCGTTCGTAATAGAGGACCTGAGCCACTGGTACATCCGTCTCGTCAGGAGACGGTTCTGGCAGGAGAAGAACAGCAGGGACAAACTCGCATCATACTCGGTTCTCCATCATGCGCTGAGGATTTGGCTGACCCTAGCGTCTCCGTTCATCCCGTTCTTGACCGAGACAGTCTACCAGCAAGCCTTCCGCAAAACGGCGAAGTCGGGCCTTGGGAGCATTCACATGTCCTCTTGGCCAATCTCTAGAGCAGGGTGGATTAACATGAGGCTGGAGGAGAACATGAAGATAGTGCAGCAGGTCTCGGCGGCATCATCGTCAGCGAGGCAATCGAAGAAAATAAAACTCCGCCAGCCAGTCGCCAAGACCCTCATCGTCACAGACAATGACAAGGTGAAGCGAGCGGTCAAGAGCCTCCGACCATTGTTCCTGCAACAGACAAACTCGAAAGACATCCGACTCGTCGGCCTCGCGGAGGAAGAGCAGCTCAAGAAGCTGATAGTTGAACCGAACTTCAAGGGACTCGGACCCGTTTTCAGGGGAGACGCCAATAAGATTGCGGAAGCACTACGATCAATAGATGGTCGACAACTCTTCCAAAAGCTTCAAGCGGACAAATCTTACACATTGAAAGTGATTGATCGAGACTACAAAGTTACCGGTCAAATGGTCTCGTTCAAGGAGGAAATGCCAGAGAACTTTGCCATGGGAAGTTTCGACGAAGGCCGCGTCTACATCGATCTCACCATTCCAAAGGAACTGGTAAGAGAAGGCTTCGTTCGGGAAATTGTCAGGCGATTACAAGAGATGAGGAAACGACTCGACCTTCCAGTAGACGCTTTCGTGGAGGCATACGTAACCGTTCCTGACGCCCAGAAGCTGGAATGGCTGGAAGATGAGCGAGACTACCTCATGGAAGAAGTCAGAGCAGAGATACTGCACCTTCTACGTCCCGACCAAGAAAAACCAAAAGCGAACGCGGAAGAAAACTGGCAGATAGAAGGCCACACGTTTCAGATGGGCCTATTGTCGAAAGACGTACAAGCTTAAGACAACTGAGTCGGGGCGACGTGCACAAAGTAGGCTTTCTCATCAACCCGATAGCCGGAATGGGCGGAGCAGTAGCGCTCAAGGGCACCGACGGAAGAAAAACGCTGCGGAAGGCCTTACGAAAGGGCGCCAAACCAGTCTCCCTCGATAGGGGCCTGAGATTCTTGGCAGAGATTCAGAGAGAAGGCAAGGGCATTGAATTCCTAATCGCCCCGGGAAAAATGGGCGAGAACATTGCCGACCAATTGAAACTTGGACATGAGCTGATTGGGCGAATTGGAAAAACAACCACTTCCGAAGATAGCGTTCGAATCGCGCGTCTCATGAAGAAGAAAAGAGCAGACTTGATCGTTTTTTGCGGCGGGGACGGAACCGCGCGAGATGTGCTGAAAGGGGTTGGCCAAGATGCTCCCGTGATAGGTGTTCCTGCCGGGGTGAAGATTTACTCGTCAGTCTTCGCTATCAGTCCGGTGGCCGCGGCAGAGGCTACTATCGCGTTTCTTAACGGCCAGACTCCTAAGAGATTGGGGGAAGTGGTCGATGTGGATGAAGTTGAGTTCAGAAAGAATCGGTTGTCAGTCAACCTGTTCGGATATCTTACAACTCCCGATTCGGGGCCGCTGATGCAAGGATCGAAATCGGCTACGGGATCATCTGAAGATGCTGAACTGGATGCGATCGCTGAATATTTCGTCGAAGAGATCGACCCAGACTGCACTTACATTCTAGGTCCGGGTTCAACAGTGGAACGGATCGCCAAGCGTTTGAAAGTCAAGAAGACGCTCCTTGGAGTTGATGCTGTGAAGGGTGACGGGACGTTATTGAGGCGGGATGCGAACGAGAAAGCTCTGCTGAACCTAGTCAGCAAAGATTCTACGAAGGTCATCATATCCCCGATTGGTGGACAAGGCTTCCTGTTTGGACGGGGAAACCAACAGATCAGCCCAGATGTAATTTGCAGTGTGGGTGTCGAGAACATTACTGTGGTTGGATCGAGAAGCAAGATCGAAGCTCTACATCCCCGACGTCTTCTTACAGACTCAGGTGATAAGGAGACGGATAGACAGTTACGAGGTTATCAGCGAGTAATCACCGGATACAGGGAAGAAATGGTCGTTAGAGTAGAATAGGACATTCGGTTCCCTCAGCTGACCCTTATTGTGCCCCATATCAACGGGGGAATAGTAACAATACACTCTAAGTTAGACAGACCTGTTAAGCTAGCGATTGGTCCATGCCCGTATCTCACGGAAAAACCTCGAAGAAAAAAGCGAAATCCGGACACGTGAGAAAACTCCGAACGACCTCGCCTCCCCGCAAGTCTTCTCCAAAGAGCGGCTCTCATCCCAAGAGAAAGACTGCAGTGAAGAAAGATGACGTCACATACGTGTACGAGTGTACTCGCCCCGGTTGCGGCTACAAGATCTGGCGGGACGACAAAGGTGAACCAGGACAGTTACGTAACGATCTAAAATGTCCAAAGTGCCATCACGTAGAATTCCGGTGCCTGGGCAAGGGCGATCTACCCGAAAGTTTCCAAGTTCCAATTCCCACAAACCCTGTTGACCTTGACGCAATCAAAGCAAGTGAGATAGGTTCCAACTAGGTCCTGAGGCGAGAGTCCTGTTTCGGTGAAACTATTCGCTTGATTCGACACTCTAATCAAACAGCAAGCTAGGCGATTTGTTCCTGGTGCGGGGGGTGGGATTCGAACCCACGAAGGCCTACGCCACAGGATCTCTCCTGAAGCCGGATCTTAAGTCAAGCACCACTCCTTTTCGGAGCGGTCCTGCCCCTTTGACCTGAATCCCGCCCTACAGGACAGGATCCTATAGTGGTCTCGGGAACCCCCGCTTTCCGCTCCACGAGCAATATCCATTCTTAAAGCCAATCTAACCAGAGACTCTGCCTAAGTCTCAAGTCTTCTCGAAGTCTCCGATCGACTCCCCCTGTTCTCGGATCTGAGATACAATCTCTACAAATCCAGCAAGTGTCAGCGTTCTTCTTGCAGAAGGGTCTGGCGGAAAAGATGTCTCCCAGCAGGACCGTTCGGAGGTCCGTTACGCCAGATTCTGTCAAAGCCCTCATGATCATCGAGGCAATGGTGATCGCTTTCTTCTCGTTCTGGCTAGCTAACGAGTACGTCTATAACGTGTACTTCCGAATTTACGTGAACAGCGTCTTCGTAGAACACTTCACAACCTACACAATCGCACTAGGGCTTGGAATTGGCCTAGCGGGGACAGCTGCCGCAGCGACCCTTTACAAGAACCTTAGAGACGCCAAATTGAAACTAGAATTCGTCGCCCCGAAGATTAGAGGTTCTCTTGAGCAAATCCTAGCAAGTCTTCCCTCAATGGAACCGCAAGCGGTGATTCCACCAATTAGCAATGCTCCGGTCGTCCCAACTCAACCTGCCCAGGAGGCTACGACAGCCATTAGCCCCATTTCCCCTGCTTCTCCTCCGCCGCTTACGGAAGAGGAGAAATAATTTCCTTTAGGGTTTCTCGCCTATTTCCTTGGCGAACTCGGTCAACAGTTCTCTCTGCCGCCGAGAGAGATCCTTCGGAATTTCAACATCAATTCTTACAAGCTCATCTCCTCGTCCCCATCCTCCAACCCTCGGAAAGCCCTTGCCTTCTAGGCGAAACACCGTTCCGGGTCTTGTTCCGGGTGGAATCTTTAGCTGTGCCTTCCCATCGATAGATGGCACTTGAAGCTCTCCGCCGAGAGCGGCTTTGGGAAAACTGACTTTCGTATCATAGAGAATATTGTCTCCGTCACGTTTGAACGCCTCGTGAGGCTTCAATCTTATCCGAACATAGAGATCTCCACTGCGCCCTCCCTGAGCAGCGTTCCCTTCTCCCCTGATTCGAAGGCTCTGGCCTTCGTCAGCTCCGGGGGGAACTTTCACTTGGAGTTTGGTCCTAGTTTTCGCAAGCCCGCTTCCGCTGCAGTTCTTACATGGCTTGTCAATGATGCTTCCTTCTCCTCTACATTTGGGGCACGTGGTTATCTGGACGAGCTGGGCAAAGCCAGCTCGACGCACAGTTTGGACCTGGCCTCGGCCACGACAATTACTACAGGTCTTCCTAGAGCTTCCAGGCTGGGCCCCGGACCCGTTGCATTCCTTGCACTCTGCAAGCCGGGGAACCTCTATCTCCCTCGTCGCTCCACGCGCGACCTCGTCGAAACTAATCTGTAAATCGTAGACCAGGTCCTCGCCTCGGGACGGGCCGCTTGAGCTTTCGAAATTCTGGAACCCTCCGAATCCGCCGAGGATTCGTTCCACGAAGCTGCTGAAACCTCCCCCGAATGAGCCGAAACCCATGTCTCGGAATATGGAATCGAAGTCCGCGCCTCGGAAAATATCCTCGGCGTTATATTTCTGGTAGATTCCCTCTCGCCCGAACTGGTCGTACTGTTTTCGCTTCTCGTCATCAGACAGTATCGCGTAGGCTTCTGAGATTTCCTTGAACTTCTCAGTGGCCTCAGGCGCTTTGTTCCTGTCTGGGTGATACTGTAAGGCGAGCTTTCGGTAAGAGCCCTTTATGTCATCCTTGGACGCATTTCGAGTAACCCCGAGCACGTCATAATAGTCTCGCTTCTCCATTCTTTCCTATTCATCTCGCTCTACCGAGAGCCTTCGTCTTTTACCTCTCTGAACTCAGCGTCTACAACATTATCATCTTTAGACGGATTGGCTCCAGGGGCCGATGCCTGCTGGGCGGGCTCACCGGGCTTCTGGGCGGTTACCTTCTGGTAGATCTCAGCGCCGATCTTCTGGAGAATTCGTGAGAGGTCGTCGCTGGCCGATTTTATCTTTTCGGATTCCTTACCGGACAATGCCGCTCTCAAAGTGCCTGCAGCCTTGTCGATGGTCTCGACCTGTTCCTTGGTAATCTTGTCTTTCAACTCGTCTTTTGTCTTGTCAGCGGTGTAGAGCATGCTTTCCGCGGTGTTCCTGAGCTCCACCTCTTCCTTTCGTTTCTTATCCTGATCTGAAAACTGCTCGGCCTCGTGGACCATCTTCTCCTTCTGATCCTTCGAAAGCTTGGTCGAGGCAGCGATCGTGATCTTGTTCTCTTTAGACGTAGCTAGGTCTTTTGCTGATACATTCAGGATCCCGTTCGCGTCAATATCGAAGGTTACTTCGATTTGGGGAATGCCTCGAGGCGCCGGGGGGATACCTGTCAGATTGAACATACCCAAGGATATGTTGTCCGTCGCCATGGCCCTCTCTCCCTGAAGCACGTGGATAGTAACGGTGGTCTGGGAGTCAGCTGCTGTCGAGAATATCTGGCTGCGCTTTGTCGGGATGGTAGTGTTTCTCTCCATAATCTTTGTGGCGACGCCTCCCAGTGTTTCAACGCCTAGTGATAGCGGTGTGACGTCCAAGAGGAGTATGTCTTTGACCTCTCCGGCGAGGACTGCGCCTTGAATGGCAGCTCCGACGGCAACGCATTCCATAGGGTCGACGCCGCGCTCGGCTTGCTTGCCGACTATGTCCTCGACGAATTTTCGCACGAGTGGCATTCGGGTCTGGCCACCGATGAGTATAATCCTGTCCACATCTTTCGGGGTAAGCTTCGCGTCATCGAGGGTTCTCTTGATCGGCGTCTCAACTCTCCGAACTATGGGATTAGCAAGCTCTTCTAGCTTAGCCCTAGTCACGGTTGTGTGGAGATGTTTAGGCTGGGAAGAATCTGCTGAAATGAAGGGTAGATCGACATCTGTTGTGAGTAAAGTTGAGAGTTCGATCTTCGCCTTTTCCGCGGCCTCCTTGAGCCGAGTCATGGCCATGCGATCGTTTCGTAGGCTTATGCCAGTCTGGCGCTGAAACTCGGTGAGCAAGTATTCGACGATCGCATTGTCAATGTCTGTCCCTCCTGTCTGTGTGTCTCCGCTCGTCGCCAAGACCTGGAAGACTCCGCCACCAAATTCCATCAGCGTGACGTCATGTGTTCCGCCTCCGAAGCTGAACACCATGATCTTCATCTCCTTGTCGGCCTTGTCCAGCCCGTAGGCGAGACACGCGGCTGTGGGTTCGTTAATTATTCTGGCAACTTCGAAGCCAGCGATTTCTCCGGCGTCCTTGGTTGCTTGTCGTTGGTTGTCGTTGAAGTGGGCGGGGACGGTGATTACCGCTTTCTTTGTCGGGCGTCCAAGAAACGTCTCGGCGTCTTGTCTTATCTTTTGGAGTATGAACGCGGAGAGTTGCTGTGGAGTATAGTCTTTCCCGGCGACATGGACTTTGTAGTCGGTGCCCATCTTCCTCTTGATCTCGATAATGGTCCCGTCAGGATTCGTGGCTGCCTGTCTCTTAGCAGGCTCACCGACTATCAATTGGCCCTCTTTGGTGAAGGCGATGACCGAGGGGAACATCTTCCCGGCCGCGGTCTGTCCCTCGGCACTTGGGATAACGACCGGGCGTCCGGCTTCCATTATTGCGGCAGCCGAATTCGTCGTTCCGAGGTCTATTCCTATGATCTTCTCTGTCTCAGGCTTACTCATTGTCGCCAATCTCCTCTAGAGCAGACTTCTCGGATTTAGACTCACGCTCAACGGGATTCTCGGCTACTTTGACGATGCTGGGCCGTAGGACCTTTCCCTTCAGCGTGTATCCTTGCCGAATCTCTTCCACAATTGTGCCCTCCTCTTC
This sequence comes from Candidatus Bathyarchaeota archaeon, assembly GCA_005882895.1. Lineage (GTDB taxonomy): Archaea > Thermoproteota > Bathyarchaeia > 40CM-2-53-6 > 40CM-2-53-6 > 40CM-2-53-6. The sequence continues at coordinate 13,065 of VBBD01000008.1, forward strand.
GTCCGACACAACTCGAAGCGCGGCATCATGGAGATCGGGGTTGAACTTTGACCCTAGGCTCTGGATCTTCTCGACCCCCTCCTTCGAGAGGATGCTCTGTAACCGTTTATGGACCATTGCGACCCCCTCAGCTATTGTCGGGTTCTCGTTGCTTCCCCTCGCTTCTCTGAGTGCTAGTTCCAGCTCGTCGTTAACGACTATAATTTCCGACAGAAGTCGCTGGTTTCCGAACTGTCTGTTGTCAGACATCTCTTTCTCCACTCTCTTTCGGTAGTTCTCGAAATCGGCCTGGAGGTACTGCAGACGCCGTAGATAGTCCTCCGACTTCGCCCTCTCTTTCTCCACTGCCTCCACGGCCTCCTTCAACATGGTTTCCGCGTTTTCTCCTTCGAGAGGTTTCTTGGAGGGCGGTTGAGCCTCTACGGTTTCGGTTGCTAGATGTCTCTTTTTCTCGCTCACCACAACCACTTGTCCTCCCCTCGCTGGATTCCCCTTACTAGTTCGACAACCGACTTGGGGAGTCAGGGAAAAATTAAACCTTCTGACACGTCAACTGTTTACACTGAGCAATAGCTACGCACTAATGCCGAACGAACCCCGCTTTTTCGAAACTTCCCCGAAAGGACGGCTTGTGTTTCTTCTAAGATGCTGGTTTGGTTACGCTTGGTTGATAGCCCACATAGACGGTGATAGAATCCATTCGGAGGATCATGTATGGGCTTATTGAGTCATCTTACCCATCCAAAGGGAAAGATATGGATCACTCTTGACAAGGCGACTTTCCAAGAGGGAGAAGCGGTTGCGGGCAAAGTAAACATCGAAGCGGAGGAATACATTCAATCCAAAGGAGTCAAAGTGGAAGCGCGCGTAGTTGAAAGCTGGAACGAGATGGTCTGGGTCACTCTCCCCAACAACCAAAGGTTCCAAGAGAACCAGCGTCGAACAAATAATCTCTATCAGCGTGATGTTGTCATCGTTGGGCCTACTGACTTTGGAAAGGGCCCAGCACAGACCTTTCCCTTCAGCGTAGGGATTCCTCCTTGCAGAGCGACACGGGGCGGGTCCTCTGTCCAGAACTTATTGAAAGCAGTGTTAGAGACCCATGGCAGACCTGACCTGACTAATGAGACTCAAATCGCATTTGTCCCAGCGGGGGCCTATGGTTCACCGATGAATGTGGGATATGGGCCGGGACCAATGCCCGCAGGCTACGGACCAAACCCCGGCTATCAACCAAATCCTGGGTACGGAATGCCGCCTATGAACCCAGGCTACCAACCTTATGGCCAGCAGGGATACGGCGTTCCACCCCCACAACAGCAAGCGCCATCTGTGAAGGTTCGTTGCAAGTATTGTACCGGACTGATGGACGCTAGTGCGACAAATTGTCCTACTTGCGGCGCCCACCAGTAGTCCTGTCTCCGTCTTAGGACGAGGACGATACTAATAGTACACCAGCGACTATCAGTACAGCGCCCGTTCCTGTGTATATGTTGAATGGATCATTGAATATTATCACTGATAGTACGACGGCAACAATCACCTCTATCGGAAGAATGATCGAAGACACCGTCGGAGACACTGTTTCGAGTCCTTTCATGAGAAAATAGTAGGCTCCGAGCGTCGCAACCACTGCTAGGAATACAACGTAGAAGACGGCTTCCCAGCCGAGGTTGACGGAAGCACCTTGGTCCAAGGGAATGGCGAACATAAGAAGAAGACTTGTGACGAGAATCATGCCTCCCGTGACCGCTCGCCCTCCTTTCTGGACAACGAGGTCTTTGGAAAAGATGAAAACCAAAGCTATCGTAACTGCAGTCGCGAGTATCAGCACGTCGCCTTGGAACTCGGACCGCCCCAAGCTCACAGCTTGACCCCGGGTCACTACCAAGCTTGCTCCAGAGAATCCTGACAATACTCCGAGACCCTTCTTCGCTGGTATCTTTTCGCTTCCACGGGTCCACGATATGACTGGAATCATCAGAGCCGCCGTGCCTATGATCAGTGCGGCATCTGAGGAAGTTGTGAGATTCTGTCCTTGGAACTGCAACACATATCCAAAAGCGTTAATGAATCCGACAAACCAGATGGGTCTTGTCCGGAGAAGGGTCCAGTCAACCCATCCCTTTCGACGAAGAAACAATAGAACCAGAACGGAGGCTATTGAAAATCGAAGAGCGACAAAGAGGTCCGCAGGAAGGAGACCGAGTCCGAGCTTGATAAGGGGCACGCTTGTACCAAATAGTATCCCGGAGAGAACTGTTGCCAAGATTCCAATTCTAGGGGCCAATTTTCCTCGCCTCTGGATGGGCGCGTATTGTGCTCTCGCTTTAGAGTATCACCTCGTCTTGAGAGAGACTAGCGCCAGAGATTCAGCTAGGCTTATCTTCTGGTGGAACACCAATTCTAGCACGATATGAGCGCGACAAGTCTCTTGGAGAGGGAACAGGTCGAGTGTGCATACTGTAAGGACTCCAAACCGGCTTCGGAGACGACCTGGTTCATGGCTGAACCAGGCGAGAAATCTGTACGGTTGTGCGACTTCTGCTACGAGGAAGCAAGGAAACAGCTCCGCCTCCTCCGGATAGTCCGAAACCGCGGAGACTATCCCATAGAAGCAGCATCGTAGCGAAAGACCAACTCTTCAACACCAAACACATCCTTCCAGGAGCGTAGCGTTTAGTCGATGACTTCAACCAGTCCTCCACAAAGGGTTAATGCCTTTCTAATCCCCAAGCGTTGACCGCTAAAATTGTCATCCAACGATAGGGTCGTCGTCCTCGGTTGTGGAATGGGAGGCCTCGCAGTATCAAGCCTCTTAGCCGAGCGGGCGTCATCAGCTTCGATTACGATCGTGGAACAGAAGAAAATCTTCGAATTCCCTCCCTCCTTCCCGTTGCTGGCAATGGGTCGCCGCGAACCCGGGAAAGTCCGGCGTGTCCTTTCGATCTCGAAGAAACGGAAGGTCCGGCTGATCAACGATAGGGTCAGTTCGATTCAGACGTCTTCGAAGACGGTTAGGACGGAATTGGAAGAGTTGAATTATGACCACCTAGTCATTTCGATGGGCGTCGAGTACTCGCCCGGTGACGTCCCTGGTCTGGAGAAATACGCTCACCAATTTTACGATTTCGAATCTGCAATGAAGCTGCGCGATGCTCTTGAGACTCTTGAAAATGGAAAATTAGTAATCGGAATATCGCGATTGCCAATAAAATGTCCTGTCGCGCCATATGGTCTGGCATTGCTCTTGCAGGATCACTTTGCAAGGGCGAGGAAGAAAGTCGCGGTGGAGTTCTTCACTCCGGAGCCTCATCCGGCTCCAGCTGCGGGTCCTGTAATCGGCAAGCAGGTGGAGAGGCTTCTAGCAGTCAAGGGAATACCGTTTCACCCGAAGGTCAAGCTTTCCAAGGTGGAGAAGGACAAGGTGGTGTTTGAGGGAAGGATAGAGCTTCCGTACGATCTGCTGGTCGTTGTTCCGCCTCACAGGTGTCCAAGTGCTGTTGTTAAGGCTGGACTAACTGATTCGTCGGGCTGGGTCCCTGTGAGCCCCCAAACCTTGGCCACCAGATTTGAAAAGGTCTATGCGATCGGAGATATAACCGCCATCGAGACGCCTCATGCACATGTTCCGTTTCTGCCGAAGTCAGGAACCTTCGCGCTTGGCCATGCAGACGTTGTCGCGAACAATATTGCAATGTCAATCACTGGGAGAGGGACACGTAAGATATGGGATGGAACTGGATCTTGTTTTCTCGAAGTGAACAGGGGAGAAAGCGCTATGCTTCGGGGCGAGTTCCTGTCGAACCCTCCGAGGCTGGAGTTTCACCCGCCCCGTCGAAAATGGCAGGTAGAGAAGACGAAGCTAGAGGAATACTGGATGACCCATCGATTCTGAAAAGGGACGGCCCACCGGGGAAAAAATCGCCCAGAATCAGCCCTAATATGCAATCTGGGAGGTCAGTTTAATGTTCCCCCGATGATTCGCTGGGCTAATCGCGTTTTTCGCCGAGCCATCTAAGCCTGGATTATGCCCTGAATCGCCTGCCTCGCCCGTTATGAGTGCGAGACGGCTAGTGTTCTAGAAAATAGGGGGTCTTAGCGACCATGTCTCGCGCTGCGTAAGTGGGAGAGACGTAGAACACCGAATGTATTGGTTAGAACGGTTATGTTCACGACTTGCCATCGACCCTGAAGCCGGGCTGGATATTTGCCGAAAGGCGATCTTCGTTAGCCGGACAGGGTGTCTGTGGGTTCGGTTTCAGCCGAGCTCTTAACCGCTTTCCGCCATTCTCTCGCCTTGTCCCCAAGTCTGTGAAGCAACCTGTCCTCCTCGCGCGTGAGAAGTTCGCCCTTGCCTATCTTATTCCTCAGCGCAGATATTGTCATCTCGTCCTCTTCTATCGGGTATCCTGACTCTTCGATAGAATGCAGAAGCGATTTAGCCTGGTCATCCCTTGTTCCTTCAGCCTGTCTCTCCACTGTTCCATCATCAGCGGTGACCTTGCTTGGCCCAGTTGAGACCAGCTTGAAAGCGAGAATGTCAGTGATAGCGCCTGTACGTTCTGACGAGTTCTTGAGAGATGGCGTTACTTTCATCCCGATCGATACTCCATCAAGATCATCAACATCGAGCAGGTGGACTATTCCGCCCTTGATGCCTTCAAATTTCACGAGTCCAACCGTAACGGGTAATTCCGTGTCGACACCAGATCTGTCCCTATTGACTGAAGTAAAGCTGTAGACATAACCGGGCTTGTCGATTGGGAACTGGTCCTTCATCTCAATGAAGCAACTGGGACAGTACATTCTAGCCGGAATGTAGGTGCTCTTACACTTGGAACATTTCGAGACCAAGAAGCGACCGTTGTCTCGGAGCTCACGTCGAAACTCTTCCCCGGCAACCCCTGCAGTATAGTGGAATTCCAGAGGTATGCTGTCGGTCCAGTGGCGAGCTTGACCCGGTTGAGCGAGTTTCTCTAAGATCGGCATATCCTACTCCTCCCCTATCGGTTTGAAGTAGCGGATGTCTGTGATTGCGCCTTGCCGCTCGCTCGATGATTTCCATACCCCCCTAACTCTCATACCTACTTTGATCTTTGAAGGCTCAACTTCTCCAAGGTTGTGGAGGATTCCCATTCCAAGAGTGGCGCCATCGAGATCGACAACTGCGACGAGTATGGGTATTTTCAGTCGTCGGGCGTCTGTGCCCACGTGCGATATCGAGTAGGTGTTGATAGTCCCTGTGTCCTTGATTTGGACCCATTCATCGGTGGGCCGGAAGCATCGCTCGCAGTACATTCTCGGTGGTACAAGAATCCGTTCGCAATTCATGCACTTCCTCGCAATAATCCTTCCCTCTTTCAGCTCGGCCAAGAACCGGCTGATCGCGACCCCCGCAGCCCAGCTGTACTTAGGCTCAAACTTGTAAACGACATCGAGATATTTTCCCTCCTTCATGTCCTCTGGCGTAATTTCGTGGCCTGGATAGCTTGTGATCTTCTGGGACAATTCCATCCTCCTCCTCTAGGACCTCATTACCGCGACCGTTCCAACCTGCATCAAGTCGCCCCAGGCCTGAGCGAGACCTGTCCGGGCATCCTTCTTCACCTGTCTCTTGCCCGCTTCTCCCCTAAGCTGCCAGAAGACCTCGCAGATCTTCATCATACCCGCAGCCGCAATAGGATTACCAACGCCCAACAGTCCGCCCGAGGGACAGACCGGCAGATCACCATCTCGCTGCGTCACACCATCAACAGCCATTTTGGGAGCTTCTCCCTTGCCGGCTAGCTGCAGCCCTTCCATGTGATGAAGTTCTTTGTAGTCGAATGGGTCGTAGACTTCTGCGATATCGATCTCTTTCCTCGGCTTCTTGATCCGGGCCATCTTGTAGGCCATCCATGCCGCCTTCTCAACATATTCCGGATAGGCCAAGTCACGGTTCGTCCAGTGTGTTGTATCAAGGGTCCAGCCCACGCCGTCAAGCCAGACAGGCTGGTCTGTTAGTTTCTTCGCAACCTTCTCGGAAGCAAGTACTACCGCTGCAGCACCGTCGCTAGGAGGACTCACGTCCAATCGTTTGACCGGCCAGCAGATGGGCTCGGAGTTCATGACATCGTCGACAGTTATCTTGGCGCCGAGCTGTGCGCAAGGATGATCGACAGCGTTTCCCTTGTTCTTCACTGCGACACTTGCGATCTCCTCCTCCGTGATTCCGTACTTGTGCATGTATCGTCTCATCTCCAACGAGAAGATCCACAACAACGTCGTGCCGAGAGGCCTCTCCAAGATCTGATCGAATATACTCCAGAACGCATACTGAGGATGAGGGTGCAAAGGCGACATTTTCTCTTCGGCAACGCAGAGGCAAGTATCGTACATTCCCGAGGCAACGTTCCACCATCCACCGATAGGCGTGAAGACTCCCGTTCCGCCCCCGACATAGACTCGCTGGTTGGGCTTGCCTATCCCACCCATCCCATCCAGCAGGTACTCTCCTTTCATGTGCACGCCATCAAATGCGTCAGGTGCTGAGCCAGATACCACTGATTGGATGTCTTTCAGTTCAAGCCCAGCAGAGTCGAGGGCCATTCTTGTTGCTTCGAAGGACAGCTCTTTCGGGCTCTCTAGCATTCGGCGTCGGAATAGTGTCATACCTGCGCCGACTATTGCTACTCGATTCTTCATTCCTAGATTCCTCCTAGTTTCCCAACACGGCTACGGCTCCAGTGGCAGTTGGTATTCCTCTCCAGCTCTGGACAACAGCCTTCTTTGCTCTTGGAATCTGCAGGCGTCCCGCTTGCCCTCGGAGTTGTAGAACAGCTTCGAGCATTTTGTGAAGACCAGTCGCCTCTAAGAGGTGCCCCACTCCGAGGGAGCCGCCCGACGCGTTTACAGGCAATCGACCGTCTCTGTCGAAGGTGCCTGACTCGACCATTTTGCCCGCTTTACCCTTAGCGGCAAGTTTGAGGGCTTCGAGGCTCTGAAGTTCCTTGTAGGAATAGGTATCATCCACCTCTGCGAGGTCAAAGTAGGTCGCGGGGTTCTGTACGCCGGCCATCTTGTACGCGCGAGCTGCTGACTGTTCCGCGTACGTGGCCTTCGCCATGTCTCGATCCTCTATCCAGGGCGTATCAGAACTCCAGCCGACGCCGTTTATCCAGACAGCATCGTCGCTGAGTTTCTTAGCCTTCGCTGCCGAGGCAAGCACGAAAACAATGCTTCCGTCGATAGTCTTGCTCGATTCCAGTTCGGTGAGTGGTGAAGATGCAACTTTCGAGTTGAGCACCGCGTCCTTGTCCAAGTTTGCTCCGTGGACTCCGCGAGGGTTCAGGAGTGCGTTTTTCTTGTTCTTGACGGCAACCTGCGCGCAGTGGTCTCTCTTTGTCGAAGTCTCTTTCAGGTAACGGGTCATTTCGAGCCCGGCCACGAATCTCGGGTCCGCGTTAACATGGTGATCATAGATCGGGTCGAGAGCGAAGCTTGAGATCTCGTCAGGGTTTAGAACATCTGAGATCTTGCTGTGAGACTCTACAACCGCTACATCTGCTATTCCTGACATTATGTGCATACAAGCTGTTGCTAGTCCCACGATTCCGTCGGATGATATGGTGCACAATGGCTTGAGGACAGCCCCGAGCTGGTCGGGCATGTACTCGTCAGTTATGCTAATTCCTTCCCAGAAGTCCTCGGTGCAACAAATGAAGCTCTGAACGTCTTTTCGAGGGTCTACCCCAGCATCCTCGTAGGCACGACTCGCAGCTTCAAACATTAGTTCCCGGGTTGAAAGACCGGGGGTCATCGAGTCGAAGCCCGAATATCCGACGCCCACTATCGCGATTCGCAGAGGCAATAATCTATCGGAAGCGACGGCGTTAGCGTGTTTACTATAAGACTTCCGCGAAAACGAATGCTCACTGCGGTGGTGGAGGCGGGGCCGATGACGAGGCGGGCAATTGCGGTGGGGGCGGAGGTTGTGGAGACCTAGCTCTAGGGGTTCCACACGTAGTGCAGAAGAATTCTGCCGGACCAAGAAGTTTTCCACACACTCCACAGTAGGCTGCAGGGATGGTAACGGGAAACGGCGGGGTAATTGATAGGGCTGCATGGCGAGCTTGTTCTCTCCTCAAAGCCATGACGACGACTGCGATGGCGACTGCGATTGGTGGCATGATTACTGTGAGAAGTTCTGCGATACTGAAAACAGGGATCGAGAGGTTTACAGGTCCTACCACGCTCGTCTTGAAAACGGACTGCACCCCATAAGGCACTGTAACGCGAAGGCTGTAGTTGCCGGGCGGTAGCTGTGCGAGAGTTGCATTTCCTTCCGAGTCTGTCTTTAGAGTCTCATTGGTCGAGTCGGGAAGGAAGGTGAGAACAGTGGCCCCCGTGACCGGAAGAGAGTAGAACCGACCGACCACACGGACAGGAATTGAGAAGACATTTCCCTGAATTGTCTTGCTTGATGCCAAGCTAGAAACAAGGGAATCATTCACGACGTTGACGCCGTGCCAGTACGCATAGTTGATCTTGTAGGTGTTGGATCGAGTGATATTTTGCGACTGGTAACTGGTATAGTAAAGGACGTTGCCGTTGCTTTGGTCCTGTAGCGAAATCCAATCAGGTGTGAAAGGATTTCCACTATGGTCAATGAAGTTGAAAGTAAGCTGGGTGGGAAGCAGAACGGATGCTGGCCAAAGGGTTGTGGAAGAGGCCAGTTGACGAATGTTGCTTCCCGCGAGGAAATCGTCGTCGTGCCCTTCCACTTCCCAAACGCCATACAAGTTAGGCAAGCCTGTCTGGCTACTGTAACCGTAGCAACAGTGGCTTACCCCCGTTAGCATTTGGTGCCATGGACCAGCCTGACGTATTTCTAGATCTCTGAACTCGGCAGGGCCAATTATGTCCTTGTTATCCACGGCTTGGGCTACTTCTGCAATCCCTGCAGGTGCATATTTGCTGCCTGAGCTTGTTGCTCCGGCCCCGAGGTAGCTCGGATCGCCAGGAGGTGGTGACCTTCCGAGGAGTTGGCCGTCCATGTAGAAAGCCCACACCCCATTTCCAACGTGAACCATCGAATAAGTGTGCCAAGAACCGATTGGCCCCGCTGAACCTTCTGGTCCAATGGTGGGTGGACAATTGCAACTCGGTGTATAGAACGTCTCGAAGAACCAGGCGCAACAATATGTTTGGCCAGAGGTGCTTAGCCCGTTGAGATACCCTACTTGGACGAAACCGCCGGTCGAGAGGGAAGTTCCCACCCAGTACGAGTGAGCGTCATTCCGGACCTGATCATATACGGTGCGGATGGTGATGTTTGCGCTGTCAACACTGTAGCTGTTGCTATCACCGATAGCGCCGATCTGGAACCAATAATAGCCTCCAAGAGCGTAGGTTGTTTCAAGCGGACCCTGCCTGATTGGTTGTGGAATGAGGCCTGGATTGGAGTTGACCGTCAGAGGGTTATGATCTAGAACAATCGCTGACTGAAGGCTCACTATGACGCCTATGACGACTAAGGCGACCCTGAGAGCCTGTGTCTTCACTGCTCCCCCTCCATTACCTGTTGAGCTAGAGGCGTTCCGATTTTAGGAGTATGGAACTCTCCTTTGCTGCCCTCAATCAAGATTTGGTTCTTGGCTAAGGTATAAACCGGAGCTTCCAAAAAAGGAGTTTCCTAGAGGTCAGTCCTGTGGGTTTCTTCGGGAACGAGCAGAAAGAACTCATTCAGATGATCTATGGGTCCGGCTCCGAGGACCATCTTCTCCTCCTAGACTCCCTCGGGGATTTTATCGAGAAAGAGATCGAGCCCACCGCGCGAGAGATCGATGTGAACGCTCAGTTTCCACGCGAGAACATTACTAAAATGTTCGAGCAGGGCTTCACAAGTATGGGTTTTCCCAAAGAATACGGAGGCCTTGAGCTTCCCTGGCCTGTCTACGTCGCGGCGATGGAAATGGTCGGCAAGGCTTGTGCCAGCACTGCACTCTCGCTTGCGATTCATGGAACCTGTTGCGAAGGAGTACGTCTGTTCAGTAATCCAGAACAGAAGAAGCAGTTCCTTCCCGGAATGATCAACGGAAAGACCTTCGCTGCGTTTTCTCTAACTGAGCCCGGCGCAGGATCAGATGCACGAAACATGCAAACCCAGGCCCGAATGGAAGGCAATGAATGGATAGTTAATGGAACGAAGATGTTCACTACAAACGGCGGCTACTGCGACCTGTATTTTCTCTTCGCCAAGACAGCTAAGGGTCCTTCCGCATTTCTGGTGGACTCGAAGAAAGCAAAGTCGAGCAAAGACATCGAGAAGCTTGGCGTGAGAGGATCAGTGACCTCTGAGGTGGTGTTCGAAAACGCAAAGGTTCCGAAAGAGAACCTTGTGGGAACAGAGGGAGAAGGTTTCGAGTACGCTAAGAGAATGCTCTGGGGTGGCCGGGTGACCATTGGAGCCCTGACAACCGGAATTGCCCAAGCGGCCTTCGAAAAGGCAGTGAAGTACAGCAAAGAGAGGATTGCGTTTGGAAAGACGATATCTGAGTTCGAGATGACTCAGGCTAAGCTCGCGGATATGTTGACGATGATTAACGCGTCACGCATGATGGTTTATCGTGCGGCGCACCTGAAGGGTCAGGGAAAATCGTTCGAGTCAGAAGCCGCGCAGGGCAAGCTACTCTCGACGGAGAGCGCACTCAAGGTTTGCGACGAGGCGATTCAGATCTTCGGAGGCTACGGGTACGCGGACGAATTTGATGTTCACCGTCACTGGCGAGACGCGAGACTGATGACTGTGGGCGAGGGGACCTCGGAGATCATGAGGCTAATCATCTCAAAGAGCATACTCCACCCTTCGTAAGGTCAGAGCTCCTTCTGGTAGAGGCTAGCTTTCCAACCGGGCATTTCAGTATCTCTAACGTGGACGAATCCGGCTTTCTCGTAGTAGTCACGGATCGTCTTGTTGCTGGCGGGGCAGTCGAGACGCAAGTATCTCTTGCCTTCCGCTCTGGCCTTGGCCTCAGCCCATTGGAGCATTCGAAGTCCGAGGCGTTTTCCACCGTGGGAGCGCTTGATGGCGAGCTTGTGGACATACCCGCTGTCTGGTGGGAGATCGCCCCAGAACTTATTATCGCTCCACTGAAGAGTGATGGTCCCGACGGTCCCTTCTACGTCCTTCACGACGTAGACATGGCCACGCTCAATATTGTTCTTGATGGTTTCGCGGAAAGTAGGGCTCGGCCGCCACCGAGTCTCAAGCCCCTTCGAGGATAACCATCGAGAGGCTTCCTCGAGAATTTCCAGAACACTATCAAGATCGCCTTGTTGCGCTCGGATTATCCTGAGGTCGGACCCGAGGTTGACCAAACAGTTGGCCTTGGCTTCAAGTCTTGTCTTCGTAAGATTTGGACATTACCAGCACTTCGCCTCGCTCAAGAAGCATCTTCCTGGGACCCGTGCTTAGAGAGACTGGACTTGTGTTACCGGATTTCCATCGTCAGGGTTAGACAGTGGCTATCATCAGCCCAGCCAATGGCCCTAGCGACCCAACCATGAAAGCCAAGCACAAAGCCAAGGCGAAGACAAAATCGAAACCTAAGACAAGAGCCAAACCCAAGACGAGCCGAACAACTCGGACAAGCGCGGCCACGACACCGACCTCGATTACAACGCCAAACCTGAGCCCCGATTTCAAAACCTGTGAAGAGATCGAAGTGGGAGATATCGGCGGCTTCGGAATCACTAGCGAGGAACGAATGGAACGGGAGACCCGTTGCACCCAACGTGCAACACAATTCTGCACCAGCTGCGCCAAGAACCTATGCAATACTCATTTCGACCTACTTCACAAAGACCATGACAATCCCATTCGCCACGATTCCGGGCCGAGCCCAGTTCAAATGTAGACGACTCGTGGGACACCTCGTCCCACCTTCTCCTTTTTTCGCGACCTTAACTTGCACCTTCATGTTTCAAGCTAAATCAGGGAAATAAAGCGTGGATTCTCCCCGAGTCTCCTTTGTTAGGGCTAGAATCGCTTGAACAACCCTGTTTTCCAGTTTGTTTGCCGCGTCCTTCCGATATAGGCGGAATATAGCTTCGATCAGCAAAGAGGGTTTGTTTCAGCCGAATATTGGGTGAGCCTTGAGCGTGCGGATTGTTTTCGACGCCTTTTTGGGAACGGAAGCTTATTACTCCGTCCGACCAACCGGCCTTCAACCATTACCTACATTTCATGAGCAAGAGTTGGAAACCAGCCGATGAGAACACTTATCGTTGGAGCGGGACGAATCGGAATGCACCTCATCGGATACCTATCCTCGAGCGATGAGAACCAGCTTACGGTTATCGAGAAGAAGGGAGAACGATGCAAGGATGTCTCCGACAAGTACGACGCTATCATACTAAACGAAGACGGGTCCAAGCTAGATATTCTGAAGAAAGCTGATGCGTCTCAGGCCGACCTGTTGCTCGCCGCCACCGACGACGACCGGGTAAACCTCGTCACTACGAGAGCTGCAAAGAAGGAGTTCGGCATTCCCAGGGTTATTGCCGTTGCGAACAGCCCCAAGAACAAGACACGGCTTATGCAAGCAGGGGCCGATGTCGTAATCTGCCCTGTTGACCTAGCCCTTCGCGACTTTGAGAACGTCCTCTCGAAAGACCATTCTATTACGCTCATGTATCGGTCTGCCGAGAACTTGCGAGTGGCAGAAGCTATTATCCCTTTGAATGCGTCGCTCATAGGCAAGAAAATTCACGAGATACAGTTGCCCGAGAAATGCAGGGTTGGTCTCGTCTGCCGGGACAACGGTTTCGTCTTCCCCGAAGCAGAGCTTGAGTTGAAATCAGGCGACAAGGTCTTGCTTCTAGGAGACGCGCCATCGGTGGCACGAACCGTGGAGCTCTTAAGATCGAGTGAATCAGCTTAGCTCGTTCATAACGAAGGTCTTGCCGGGCTACTATGGCTATTCCAACAATCTACGACCTTTTGACGAGCAGCTTCGCCATCAGCCTCCTCCAGGTGGTCGTGACCCTTCTCATCACCTTCCTGGTCGTCCGTTTTTACCGGATTATCATACAGAGAGCCGCGGGATCGGTTCCTTCCGGGCTAGTAGCCAGCCTTCAACAGATTGGGTCTTGGGCGATCTGGATCCTGGGAATAATCATCGTCCTCAGCCAGCTCGCTGTAGCGATCAACGTGCTCCTCCTCATACTGTTCCTTGGAGGTGTGGCGATAATCGTCGCGTACAGGAATATTCTCACTGACATGGCCGCGTCCCAGTTCATCTCCACCTACCAATCCTTCAAAGTTGGAGAGTGGATAGCGGTTCAGGACTACTATGGAAGAGTCATTGAGAGAAACCTGATACAGACGAAGATCCTGACTTCAGACAATGAGATCGTTATTGTCCCGAATTCTACTTTGTTAAAGAGGTCGGTTGTAAACAGGAGCCGGTCAGGTGGCTTGCGGGTCCAGATCCCCGTGACCGTCGAGAGCAAGTTTGACCTGAAAAACGTGGAGAAGAACCTGCTGGAAATTGGCGAGGAGATGAAGACCGACCTTGTGCCCGACGCTCCTCCCCAAGTAAGGGTCACGCAGGTGACATCCCAGCAAGCCCACCTCGTCCTCATGCTCCGGATAACCAACCCTGCCAAGCGGGACCAGCTCATCTCAGATGTTCAAGAGAAGTTCTACGAACTCCTTCCTGAGCTCGACGCTCGAAAGTAGCCCTGGAACGTCAAGCCATATTAGCGCGGGGATTCGGGAACCCGTTTCTACAACTCACGAAATCGTAGAGGAAACTCTTCCTTGACCCAGCCCCCCGAGAAACCCGCCCGACGAAGGGGGCTGAAGAGAACTATTGGAATCGGCGGATTGTTCTCCATTGGTTATGCTGATGTTGGAGCCGGGATATATCTCGCGCTGAGCCTGGTTGCGCTACACGCGGGCTATGCAACCCCAATCGCGATCGGGATAGCCGCTATCGCATATTTCCTCACAGGGCTTACGTATGCAGAGCTGTCCTCAACCTACCCGACTGCCGGAGGGTCCGCAGCCTTTGGACGAGCAGCTTTCGGAGATACGGTAAGCTTTCTCGCAGGGTGGATGCTCTGCCTTGACTACGTCGTTACGGCCGCAATCTTCTCCATACCTGCTATTGGCTATCTATCCTATTTCACTCCTCTTCTCAAAGAGCCAATCTGGCTGGGCACTGGAGCGATCTTCCTCCTGGTCAGTCTGCTTCTCCTAAACGTAATTGGAATCAAAGAATCCGCGAATTTCACCCTTGGACTTAGTATTCTGAGCCTGATCAGCGAAATCGCCCTCATAATCCTCGGGCTTGCGCTTGTGATACCTAACGGGAGCCTCTTGCACTGGCCTCAGATGTTCAACCTTGGCATTAGGCCCACATGGTCTCAGCTCATTCAGGGAATAACCCTGGCAATGGTGTCTTATCTAGGAATTGAAGCGTTGGCGCAAGCCGCCGAGGAGACGAAGATTGCAGGAAGGACTGTTCCCCGAGCAACCATGCTTACGCTAGTAATTGTCATCGCGCTATATCTTGCAATCTCGTTGGTTGCGGTCAACGTGGTTCCACCGGACATTCTTTCGAGTAAATGGAAGAATGACCCACTTTCAGGAGTTGCAAGCAATCTTCCCGGAACGGGCGTACTCATCGTTGGATGGATCGCCCTATTGGGAAGTGCCATCAGCATTATCGGGGCGAACGCCGGGATTATTGGGTCTTCGCGAACTCTCTTCGCGCTCTCGCGGTACAGGTTGCTACCGAAACGCTTCGGTCAGATACATCCCAAGTTCCGAACCCCGCACATTGCCGTGATGACATTTGGCATTGGAAGCATACTTCTGGTCGTGTTTAGCACCTTCGTCTATGTAACCGGTGGTGAGGACCCGCTGGTCTTACTAGGAAGCCTCTACAATGTAGGAGCTCTTGTCGCATATGTATCAGCGCACGCGAGTCTTATTGTCACTCGCAACACGGACAGGCCGAGGTTCAGACCCTTCAGGGTACCGTTAGCGCTTCGTTTCAAGAGGAAAACCGGGGTGCTGGAACTTCCTCTCTTGCCGCTGCTCGGATTGCTCGCCACCAGTGCGATATGGGTGGCCGTAATCGTAACACATGAGCTTGGCAGAGAACTAGGCGTTGTTTGGGTCGTAATGGGAATGGGAATGTACATCTACTTCAGACGGAAGAATCGCTTGCCTCTCCGTGGACGGGCGCCTCCCGAGCCTCGGGAAACATCGAGCCCCGAGAAGGGAGAATGGCCTATTCTGCCTGTTTGAGTCTCTTCTCTATGAAGTCAACTTGCTTTGTAAGGAATTTCTTGTATGTTCTGAGAAGCTTTGCCTGCTGAGGCTTGGTCTGCTTGTCGATCGTGGTCATGGTCCGACGGAAGGTCTCCACAGTCTCCTCTAGTCCAGCTGAGACCTTTGGACCGGTGTCTTGCACAAACTTTTCGGTTGAAGTTTTCAGGGTCTTGCTTGCGACAACTAGGTCCTTGCTCAATTGTTGGAGATCTTTTCGCATTGCCTCGAGGGCTTCCTTGGCCTCGCGGCGCACTTCATCTCGCATGTTCTTCTTTTCTGACATCTCTAACCTCTGAGATGAGTCATCTGAAGATAAAGCTTCGAATTTGAACGGTTTCATCTGAATTCATATTAGACTCGTGACTGGACTGGCGAAGGCATGAAAGGGGTCCGGGACAAGGTCTACTCAGCATGGAAAGCGGGCAAGCCTCCTAGCCCGGCCATCGGGACGCTGGGGATTAGGGTTCGAAGCATAGAGGAGAGCCGAGCGGTTCTAGAAATGGACGTCGACGAACACCTGCACAACTTGTCTGGAACAATGCATGGAGGAGTCATGGTGGATATTGCTGACGCGGCAATGGGGATCGCGGTGGCCTCGACGCTGAAGCCGGACGAGGACATGACTACAATCGAGTTGAAGATGAGTTTCATGCGCCCTCACATCAAAGGACGCTTAGTTGCGGAGGGAACGATTGCAAAGAGAGGCCGACGCATCGCGTTTACCGAAGCAGTCCTGACGAATATGAAGAAAGAGGTTGTTGCCAAATGCAGCGGTACGTGGCTCATAATGTCCGCCTAGCTTGGCCTTGAGCATGTCGTCTAAACGCCCCGTTGAACTCGGTAGAGAAGCGAGACTCTTCCTCCTCTTCCTCTCAGAAGTCAACCTAGTAATGGGAGCGCTATTCTTTGTCTATCCGAGCTTGGTGATCAGCCTCTGGCCTTGGCCTGTGAAGGTGTTGGCAGTACGATTCATCGGCGCAATATTCCTCGCAATAGCCTTCGGCTGCTGGTCTGCTCTGAGAGCAAAGATCTGGCAGAGGGCAAAGATTCTCGTGCTAGTCGGGGGAACATTCTTTGGAATCACGTCGATCGTCTCGATCGTCCTTGCGGCCTCACAGGCAGGAGGATACGTCATCTCTGCATGGACCGGATATTTCCTGGCTGCAAGTCTGGGGAATTTCTACCTTCTGAACCGATATGGTTGGCCCCGGAAGCCTCAAGACAGGTTGGGCGCTAGCCAACCTTGGAAGAGTGCCCGCTGGTTTTTCCGGATCCAAACCATCATTGTTGGAGTGTTTGGCATCATGATGCTCTTGCTGCCGGGTGTTGCACAGGCACAGTTTTGGCCTTGGCTGGTGGCGATCCCTACCCTGCAATTGTTCGCGGGTTTGTTCTTAGCCACGTGTCTCGCGACTGGTTGGGCCTCCGTGCAGACGGATATTGGTAGGATCAGGGCTCTACTGCCGTTGGACGTGATCTTTCCAAGCCTTGCACTTCTGGCTGTGGGGATCCACTGGGACGTAATTTCAAGTCAAAGTCCCAGTGCCTTAGTAACGGGCGTATGGGTCTTCATCTACGCTTTCGTAGCGGTAGGATCTGCTTACCTCTACTTTTACTCTAGAAAAATAACAGTGATGTAATTTGGAAGATTACCTGATGCTAGGAAATGTGACATGATCACAAGTATGGACTTCAAAACAAGACCCTCTTGATACTTCGATGTGGAGAGTCGAGTGGATGGCGCTCTCCTGTTCAAACTCTTGAACTAAATATCCCGATCTCCATTGTTTCAACAGTTGGAAAAATGGCATCGCAAGTACCGTTGCTTACGCTAGCCCGACTCTTGGTCCTGATCGGCGGCATCGTCCTCTTGATCGGGGGAATATTGCAGGCTATTGACGTTGGAGGCCTGACGGATTTCAGCACCAACTTGGCCCGATTGGGAAGTCTCACGGGCATCGTCGTGGGAATCCTCGTGGGAATCCTGGCACTAGTTGGATCAAGAGAAGTCGCCAACCCTGCATGGAGCCTCATCCTCCTAATACTCGGCTTATTTGTAGGAAGCCTCGGCGGCATACTGGTCTTCATCGGGGGCCTAATCGGCCTTATTGCCCACTACGTGAAGATCTAACGAAAAGATAGATTGGAAACAAGGTGATCTGGTGGAAATAGAAGTATACAACTGCGGTTGCAAGGTTCGCATCTACGAAGTAGAGTTTGGCGAGTCAAAGAACGACCTTACAGAACGACCCAGCCTTATTTCGGACTACAGCCCTTGTTCTAAGCATAAAAATGTGCGGAGGATTCCTCCTAGAGAGGCTCGTCTCCTAAAGGTCCGAGGCGAACATGAGGCCTTTCTGAACGAGTAAGGACCGACTATCATCAAGATTCGCTCTAGTTGCTCGTAGAGAGGGCAGACCCTAGTTCTTCTTCCTATGGCGAAGATAGAGGGCTCCGAGTAGAAGCGATGCTGAAACTGCCCCGAATACAATCGGGTTGGAAGATACTAGCTGAACGCCTACCTGAACTTCGGGGCTCTCGGTAACCCCTCTCAAGTACGGTATTTCGTAGGCTCCAGTAACATATCCGTATAGCCACACCGCGAGAAATCCCCCCAGAAAGACCACAAGTGCGCCGCGAGCGGAGCCTCTGTTTCGGGTCCTAACCGGAACAGCAGTCTGGTTAGAGTCCTGGAACTGAGTCGACTCCTCTATCTCAGATGCCTCTTCCACGTGGCCTTGTTCAGGATGTGCATGTTTTGTCAGGCTGTTCAGAATATCGTCCCTTGTAACGCCGGCCGCGCGAGGCGTAGAGGATGTTTCAGGTTGCTTGCTCTGGCCGGAAAAACTGAATAGGTGCCTTGGCCTCGGGGGTTTCTTCGAATCCGACCCCAAATGTACCTGTTCCCCATTTGTTATCTAGGCTTCGGTTCGATTTGGGCGTAGACGTACTGTCGAGCGTCTGGCTTCGGACAGAATCTGAGGTTGCATGCCCCGTTCGAGCTGTCCGAGTCGGACTCCAAGTTCCGAGGAATAGACGGTTTAGCTTCCTTCACGTTCTGTTCAATAGTGAAGAACACGAAACCCGTTAAATCCATGCCCAGTGCATTCGGGTTCTAGCAATGTCCAAACCAGGTGCGGTTGACTTTCCTAGAATTAACCTGATCTCCATTCTAGCTGGAGCTCTCGCGCTTGCCAGCGTCTTTCTCCCGTGGTGGGGGATAGACGCATCTGGCTTCGGTTCCGTTGTGTCTCCCCGCTGGACCCTCTGGAACGGGCCCTCAACGGACAGTATCTTTAGAGGTTCAACGCAGCCATATCCGACATTGACCTCAGCAAGCCCGATAATCGGGGCCCTAGTAGTAATCTCCGCTCTTCTGGCTCTAGCTGGAAGTTTCACTTGGAATATTCGGCCTCTGATCGGCAGCTTCATACTTGGGGTTCTGACGTCTATTGCATATCTGGGAGTCGTCAGCTACGCTGTCACGAACTCCTGCAATGGCCAGTCGAACTGCCTGAGCGGACCTTTTGGCTCAGAAACTGTTTTCGGAGTCACTCTGAACTGGGGCTTCCAGACGGGCTTCTATCTCTACCTTTTCGCTGGGGCTCTGACGCTGGTCGGGCTGGGCTTCCATCGAATCTTCCACAAGACAACTCCAATACGCGAGACAGCCCAAGCGTCGGTGGCCGCGAGCTAAGCTCTGATCCAAACTGCAAGGCACTCTGTCGTCGGGTCAAGGTATGTTCTAATTGGGGAATTACCTGGTATCATTGAATCGGTGTTAGTCCTCTGTCAGCGAAACGTCCCGACGCCCAGGACTTGGTTTTCTTAGGTACGGGCGGCGCGGATTGCACTCCCCGCGTTGGATGTTTGTGCGACTTATGCGCGGAAGCCCGTCAAAAAAAGGGAAGATATTCTCGTAACGGGCCCAGCGTTTTCCTTACGGGTATCAATGTGCTATTTGATACTCCGGAAGACATCGCCCACAGTCTAGAGAGGGAGGACATTCATCACGTGTCCCATCTGCTCTACAGTCACTGGCATCCCGATCATACAATGGGTCGTAGAGTTCTGGAACAGCTCAATCTGAATCTTCGAAAGAGAACGAAAACTATCACTGACGTTTGGCTACCCTCTTGGGTCCGCGACGATTTCCGGAAAATGCTGGGTCTGGAGGATCATTTCCAGTTTTTTGGAAAGATGGGAATCGCGAGGATTCACGAGTTTGCGGAGGGGGAGGCGATCAAGCTCGGCAATGCAACCGTGAAGGCTTTCCGTATGACTCAGCCAGGTCTCGCGTCGTACCTTGTTCAACAGGATGGGAAGCGAGTCGTACTTGCCCTTGATGAGATCAAGGATTGGAATCCGGGAAGCGAACTGATGGAGCCGGACGTGCTGGTCCTCGAAACAGGCTGGTTCGAACACGACAAACAAGGTGAGCAGATCATACCAACCGGACACTGGATTCGCCAGTCAGAAGCCTCCTTCGAAGAGACCCTCAATCTTGTTCAGAAGATCAATCCACGCCTGGCGATTGCAACCCATATCGAAGAGTTGAACGGTCGCTCCTACGCTGACTATTTTGAACTCGAGAAGAAATACGAGAAATACCGGCTGCGCTTTGCATACGACGGACTTCGAATTTCACTTTGAAAAGAATCGTCGATTCGGAAGCGGACCGTCAATCCGAAGGCAAACAGGTTTAGAGAACAAGGAACATTAACATAACGCCTGTCAGTTTTAGGACGTCATGTCCGGACAGAGGACTCTCTCCCTTGAAATGAGAGAGTTCGATCCCACCGACTATCCGAGGCTATTGGAAATCTACAACGCGAACTATCCGGATTACGCTCGCAGCGTTGTGGAGTGGCGTTCTAGAGATGAAACCGTGGACAGGTCGAAGTACTATTGGCAAAGATACTCCTTCCTGGAGAGAAATGCGATAGTTGGATTTGGTGACGTGTCTCATGTCACCGACATGTTCCATCCGTACAAATTCTGGATTACCATCCTTGTCGATCCCTCGTCACAGGGAAGAGGAATTGGCGGCTCAATATACGAGCGATTAAGCGGAGAGCTTGGGAAACTGAATGCTGCCGTAGCCTGGGCTGGAAGCAAAGAAGACCTGCCTAGACTCACGGAGTTCTATCAGAAGCGGGGTTTTGCGGAGAAACTGAAGGCTTGGGAGTCACGACTCGACCTTCGAACAATGGATCCGTCGAGGTTTCGGGACTATTCTGAGAAGGTGTTGAGGCAGGGAATCACAATTACGAACCTAGCTGCAGAGCGCGAGAAAGATCAGGGCTCGCTTAGGAAGCTTCACGAACTTGTCCAGCAGATCTCTGCGGACATGCCGAGTCCCTCTCCTTTCACTCCGATATCTTATGAGCAATGGGAGGCGTTTGAGCTCAAGAACCCGAGTCTTCTTCCTGAGGGGTACATGATTGCAAAGGACGGTTCTAAGTTTGTTGGGCTGAGCACTGTCTGGCGGATCGAACGGGAGCCTAGAAGCCTTGTTCAGGGGAATACTGGTGTTAGACGAGAGTATCGTGGGAGGGGAATAGCGGTTGCCTTGAAGCTGAAAGTCATCGATTTCGCAAGGCGGAACGGGTATGAGAAGATGAAGACATGGAACGCGTCCAATAACGCCTCGATGTTGGCGGTCAATACAAAGTTGGGGTTCAAACGGGAAGTCGGCTGGATTACCTTGGAAAAAGACCTTGCCTGATATAGAAGGTCCCAGCTTTCTCAACGTCTCCCTCTCGCTAGTAGCTTGTCGAGAGCAGATACGGGTATTTCGGGGAAATAAGTCACTTCGAGGCCGAGGCTCTGGTAACGACCTGCAAATTGGCTAACCCTGTCAGCCTTGTATGGGACACGAAGGTAGGGAGTGCGAGACTTGGCAACCTGGGAAGAGCCGAGAGAGCTGGACACTGACAATGAGGCTGTGATCAGCCTCTACGACGGCATCAAGAAAATACTAGAGAAACAGCCGAAGGCAAAGACCAAGCCAAGCTCTGGCATCCCGAGAGAAGCAAGGCACATCTTGCGCTGTGGTCGAATTCTCAAAGTCGATATCGAACGGAAACTCGTCGTCATTACTGTAATGAAGACGGATGGCGAACTTCACCAGCTCAGAATAGAAGCAAACCAAGACTAGCTGAACAGGCGCCCAGATAAATGGATTAGGTTCGCGGCCCTCCGTTTCTCCCACTCTTGCGTCTCGAGGTCGAGTCGCTAAGACCCCCCTCTGATAGAGAATATTTTCTGTCCGGCTCTGATAATCGGCGAATCAAGCCGATCAGGGCGTGGTCTGGGCTTGATCTCGTTTTGGGACAAGACGCTTAATTGTCGGGCGGTTTCCTAACGAAAATTTTCGGCATGCTCCAGATTCGAGATCAGGGCTGAAAATGGGCGACTTCACGGATCATATTTCTCCCTCAACCGCTCCTGCGTCGTGGGATGCGATCACTTAGACCCCCCTCCCCCTTTTTCTGGAGGAAATTTCCTGTCTGGCTTGGATAATGGGCGAGACAGGCGGATCAGGGTGCAATCCGGGCTTCGATGAAAAGTCAAAGAAACGAGAAATCATCAGCGATCCCCGAACGATTCTAGGGCGAGAATTGATCCATCTTCTAGATTCGAGATCAGGGCTGATAATGGGCGATTCCAAGACTCATCATTCCATCAACGATAATGTTACACGTCGAGCCTTACCCGGTATTCTCCGAACGAGTCTCTTAGAGCGTCGCTGATCTCGCCCACGGTGCAGTCGGCCCGGACCGCGCGCAATATGTCAGCCACAAGATTCTGCTGACGTCGTGCCGACCTAGTGAGCGGTTCGAGGGCCTTCTTTACGCTAGAATTGTTTCTCGCTTGCTTCATCTTCTTCACCTGTCTTATCTGAACTCTCTCAAGCTCGGGGTCGATGCGCTGGATTTTTGGTCCGCTACTCCCCTCCGTAAACTTGTTGACTCCGACAATAATCGTTCGGCCTTCGTCAACCGATTTCTGGAACCTGTACGCACTTTCCTGTATCTCGCGATGGACAAAACCGGACTCTATCGCCTTTCGCGCCCCTCCCAGATCCTCAACTTTCTCCAAGAGATTAGTCGCGCTAGCCTCAAGGGTTCTCGTCAAAGATTCAAGATAGAAGCTTCCGGCTAACGGATCTACTGTCTTTGTCACTCCAGATTCGTGCGCGATGATCTGCTGGGTTCTTAGAGCAATTTGCACTGACTCTTCAGTCGGTAGAGACAACGCCTCGTCTCTGGAATTTGTATGGAGAGATTGTGTTCCACCGAGGACTCCCGCCAGGGCTTGAATTGCGACTCGAACGATGTTGTTGTCAGACTGCTGCGCGGTCAAAGTCTCACCGCTTGTTTGAGTGTGAAAGCGTAGCTTGCACGATTCAGGGTCTCGCGCTTTGAAACGGTCCTTCATTATGCGGGCCCAGATTCTACGCGCAGCTCTGAACTTCGCAATCTCCTCCAAGAAATCATTCCTGCAGGCGAAGAAGAATGACAGCTGGGGAGCGAACTGGTCTATCTTGAGTCCTCGACCCAGAGCCGCCTTCACATACTCAATTGCGTTTGCAAAACAGAACCCCAGTTCTTGAACCGCGTTCGCGCCCGATTCGCGGATGTGATAGCCGCTGATACTGATAGGATGCCAATGAGGCATTTTGTGGGCACAGTATTCGATGAGATCAACGGAGAGTTTCAGCGATGCCTCAGGAGGATAGATGTACGTATTCCTCGCGATGTACTCCTTCAAAATATCATTCTGTGTCGTTCCCCTCAACTTGTTCTGCGGGATCCCTTGGTCCATTCCAACAGCAACGTAGAGAGAGAACAGAATCGGCGCGGTAGCGTTGATTGTCATGCTAGTACTCACCCTTCCGAGGTCGATGCCCTCGAAGAGACGCCTCATGTCATGGAGGCTGCTGATAGCAACCCCGACCCTGCCAACTTCTCCAGCGGCCCTTGGATGATCCGAGTCGAGGCCGAGCTGTGTTGGAAGGTCGAATGCCGTGCTGAGTCCGGTCTCACCGTGTGATATCAGGTACTTGAAGCGCCTGTTGGTTTCTCGAGATGAACCGAATCCTGTGTACTGGCGCATAGTCCACAGCCGGTCCCGATACATTCCATCGTAGATGCCCCGTGTGTACGGGAATTGGCCTGGTTTTCCCAGCGACTTTGTCCAGTTTGGCGGAACATCTTTGTTCTCATAGAATTTCCTGACTGATATTCCAGAGTCAGTCGTTGGGTCCGTCAAGCTTTCTCTCCTACCTTTGCAATAATCCCCACAAGCCTCGACGTAGCTGTCTCCGGATCCAGTTCACGCTTGACGACTCTTCCTACTAACGCGTCGAGTTCTTTCTGATCTCTGAGACGCTTGACAGTTTGATGGTAGAAATCTGAGAAAGCAGCGTCTAATAGCTCAGACTCGATCCTCTTCCTCAATCTTTTCTCCCTAAGGCCTCCCGCCTCCAAGTGTTTCCGGAATTTCTCGAGTGCATCAACGACTGCCGGCACACCTGTTCCCTTCGCTGCCACTGTCTTCAGAACTGGTGGCCTCCATCCATCTCTCTCTTGCAGACCGCTTGCGATATTGTAGATTGTCTTGGCCGGGTTGACTAGGTCTGATTTGTTGATGACGAACAAGTCACCAATCTCTGCGAAGCCTGCCTTGAACGCCTGGACCTCATCGCCCAACTGAGGCATCAGAACTACAACCGTTGCGTCGACTGTCGTTGCAATTTGAACCTCTGTCTGGCCCGCTCCCACAGTCTCGACGATAATGATGTCCATTCCGGCCGCGTCCAATACACGGATCGTGTTTCTTGCCGCGCGAGCGAGTCCTCCTAGGTCGCCCCGGGAGGCCATGCTTCGAATGTAGACCTTTTTCTCCAGACTATGGTCCATCATCCGTACACGGTCTCCCAGCAAAGCACCACCTGTGAACGCGCTGGACGGGTCGATGGCTAGAACTCCAACACTACGGTCCCTCTTGCGGTACTCTTCGATTGCCTTGTCGACGAGAGTACTCTTGCCGGTCCCGGTTGGACCCGTAACCCCGATGGAGAACGCTCTGCCGGTATGCGGATACAATTCTTGAATGAGTCTCTGGCTCGGCTCCCCGCCTGCCTCAACTATCGAGATGGCCTTGGCAACGGCTCTATGGTCTCCTTGGAGAACTTGAGAAGATAGGTCTCGTGCCAAGTGAAATTCTCAGTTCTGTTCTCGCCTCTAGAGCGTATTTCAAGATTCGGCGACGGAGGGGGTTAGGATAATGGAAAAATAGGAACCTCCGGGCATCTTCTATTGTTTCGTGATCGTGTTTTGGCAAAGGGTTACTGGAAGAAAATTCTAGACGAGGTCAAACAGGAACGGAAGGCTTCGCCAACTACCTTCGACAAAAAACAGCTCGCAAAGATCAAGCAAGAGAGGGTCCGGTGGGAGAGCAAGACGCTCAAACCATGGAGCCGTGAAAGCCCTGAACAGAAAAAGGAATTCCGAAACCTATCCGATATTCCGGTAAAAAGAGTCTACACACCGGAAGATGTTTCGCATCTGAACGAGTCCGAGCAGATCGGGCTTCCAGGCACGTACCCCTATGTCCGTGGCGTATACCCGACGATGTACCGGGGGCGACCGTGGACGATGCGCATGTTCTCAGGATTCGGAACTCCTGAAGACACCAACAAACGTCTGCACTACTTGCTGAAGCATGGAGAGACTGGTCTGAGCCTCGCGTTCGATATGCCGACCCTCTACGGGTATGACCCTGATAGTCCGAGGGCTGAGGGCGAGGTTGGACGTTGCGGCGTGTCGGTGGGCTCTTTGAAAGACATGGAGATCATTCTCGAAGGCATACCGTTGGAGAAAGTGAGCACGAGTATGACGATCAATGCTCCGGCATCGGTTCTAACCGCGATGTATGTTGGCGTTGCAGAGAGACAGGATCTGAAACCGAAAGAACTACGCGGAACGGTTCAGGCTGACATTCTGAAAGAGTACATCGCCCAGAAGGAGTGGGCTTTCCCACCCGAGGCACATCTCCGAATCATCCGGGACATGATGGTATATTGTACGAAAGAGATGCCACAGTGGAACTACATCAGCATCAGCGGATATCACATCCGGGAAGCAGGGTCCAGCGCAGTCCAAGAACTAGCATTCACACTGGCAGACGGGTTCGCATATGTGGACCTTGGGCTTGAAGCAGGGTTGAAGGTGGAGGACTTCGCGCCACGCCTTTCCTTCTTCTTCAACTGCGGAATGGACTTTTTCGAAGAAGTCGCAAAGTTCCGCGCTGCCCGTCGAATCTGGGCCCGGGTGTTGAAGGACAAGTACAAAGTCAAAGATTCCAGATCATTGTTGTTGAGAACGCACGCGCAGAACTCTGGCGCATCTCTAACATGGCAGCAACCTCTCAACAACATTGTACGAACAACCATCGAAGCACTGGCGACAGTGCTCGGCGGGACACAGTCGCTTCACACCAACTCTTACGACGAAGCATGGGCTTTGCCATCGGAGGCAGCCGCTACTGTCGCCTTAAGGACCCAACAAATTATTGCAGAAGAGACCGGCGTAGCGGACACTATCGACCCGTTGGCTGGGTCGTACTATCTGGAATGGCTGACTGATGAAATGGAAGAGCGCGCGTTCCAGTACTTTGACAAGATAGAAAGGGCCGGCGGTTTGCTCGACGCGATCAAGACCGGTTTCATTCAGAGAGAGATCGCTGAGAACTCCTACCGCTACCAACAGGAACTTGAGAGAAAGGACCGGATAGTTGTTGGCGTGAACAAGTACCAGATCGAAGAGAAGAAGCCAATTGACACTTTGAAGATCAACGAGGAGGCACAACGGCGCCAGGTTGCAAGGATAAACATGGTGCGGGAAACTCGAGACAACAACAAGGTCGAGCAAGCGTTGGATGAGCTACGGAAGACGTTCAAGGATGAGAAAGCGAATTCGATGTATCCCATGGTCAAAGCGGTCAGAGCTTACGCGACGCTTGGAGAGATCATGGATGTCGGACGGAAGATTTTCGGAGAATACAAAGAACCACCGATTCTCTGACCACGGGGCCGGAGCAACGACGAAGAAGAAAGCAGAGTCAAAACCAGCTCGGATTAACTATGAGGTGAAGGAGCTAAGCTCCACAACTTGGCCTGATTTCGAGAAGTTCTTCGCGAAACACAACGGGGTCCAAGGCGGGTGCTGGTGCACCTTCTACCACCATACCGAGGGCCGCTTACTCAAAGAAGGCTTGGAACGGAAAGACGCGGTCGCGCTGAACCGAAAAGAGAAGAGGACTCTGGTCAATAAGCGTCGTTCTCACGGAATCCTGGTCTACGCCGGCAACCAAGCAGTTGGATGGTGCCAGTACGGTCCTAAGGAAGAATTGCCCCGGATCGATTCAGGCCGCAACTACAGCAAGCTGGACGTGTCAGATGATCAGGGCCGGAACCTCTGGCGTCTCACTTGCTTCTTCGTAGACAGAGACTTCAGGAAAAAGGGCGTAGCAGGAGTTGCCTTGAAGGCCGCGTTGGATTCGATTCAAGAGCAAGGTGGCGGAATAGTCGAGGCGTACCCGTCTACTTCTAAAGAAGGAGGATCTTGGGCCCTCTGGTTTGGAACAGTGGCCATGTTTGAGAGGGAAGGCTTCAAAGCCCATGCTAAACTGGGCGAGAAACACTTGCTCATGCGCAAGACCCTCGCGTAAGGTGCTCCATTGTTGTCAAGAGAGAACCTGAAGTTTCGCAGGACACCCAAACCTTGGAAGACGGTAGAGAGCAGGAAGATCGCGTCCCTGGGAGATCTGAGGCTTCACCGGGATCGGATCGTCTCAAAGACTGGATTCGAAATGGTCCATCCACGACTATTCGTCGACGACTTTTCAATAATCGTCCCGGTTCTTGGACACGACAAGCTAGTAATGGTCTGGAACTACCGCCATGCGATCCAAGGATGGGAACTCGAACTACCTGCTGGCCATATTGAGAATGGTGAGAGTCCGGAGGCTTGTGCTAGGCGGGAGCTTGAGGAGGAGACGGGATACTCTGCGGGCTCGTGGAAGAGGCTTGGATGGTTTCATCCCTCTCCGGGAATATCCTCGCAGAAAGCCTACGCCTATCTTGCCCGTAAGCTGAAGCGGGGAGTTTTGCATCGAGAGCAGTACGAGTTCGGTATGGAGGTCAAGACCCTCGGACTACGGGATGCTTACAAGCGGTTGTGGCATGGCGAGATTGTCCACTCGCCGACCGCGTCGGCTTTGGGTATAGCGCAACCAGAGATCCTGAGAATGAAGAGAGCTACTGTTTCGCGCCGCAGTTAGTGCAGAACGAGTTCCCCGGGGCAAGCGGGACTCCGCAGGAACGACATTTCGCCGTTGCAGTCGCCACCGCCGGTGCTTGTACCGGTGCCGAGGGGGAAGGGTTGTACTGGAGGGTTGCCTGTGCCGCTGGAGCGTACTGAGTCTGTGATTGAAGGGTGGGAGCGTATCTTAGTGTCGGTTGAGTATTCATCGCGGGCATGGAGGTTGGGACCATTCCTTTGCCGAAGAAGACTTTGACGTGAGATCTGGTGAGATAGATGATCATGATAATCCAGAAGACTAACGCATAACCTGCTTGGTACAGTCCGGTAAACGCGACGTAGGCTGCGCCAAGGATGGAAAGCACCGTGAAGATCATTCCAAGGGTCCACGCCCAACCCTTTCCATGGAGAAAGCCGACCCCGGTCGCCAGCCATATGAGACTGAAGAAGAGAAAGACTCCGCCGATAACGATTCCGACGGTACCAATCAGGGTTCCAACTGTGGGAAGAGTGGAGAATATGGCGGCCAAGCCGATGATAGCGAGGCCGACTAGAAGTCCAAGGACACCGATTAGGATCTGAACTATTGCGAGGAGCGTAATGCCGATTGGCCGGGAGGGCTTCTGCATCATGGGAAAGTCGAGTCTCACCGGAAGGTGTTAAGCGGACTGTTACCAACCTCCTTCTTGAAGAGTGAGCCGCGTCGGAATGCGTGATCAGAATGGAGAGAAAGCTTGATTCCGATGGCTTGAGATATTGGCTCGACTAGGGTGTCGAGGAACCTGTTCCTGGCATAGTGGAGCGTAATGCCATTGGGGTTCCCTTGCCGAA
The DNA here is from genome assembly GCA_005882895.1 of Candidatus Bathyarchaeota archaeon. Lineage (GTDB taxonomy): Archaea > Thermoproteota > Bathyarchaeia > 40CM-2-53-6 > 40CM-2-53-6 > 40CM-2-53-6. The sequence continues at coordinate 41,556 of VBBD01000008.1, forward strand.
GAAGACTTTGACGTGCGGTCTCATTAGATAGTAGATTATTAGCAGCGAGATTATCAGCGAAAGGACACCGCTGTAATTGCCACCGATCATCTGAATTACGTTGAGGACTATTCCAATAGCGCTTACTACTATTCCTAAGTTCCATGCCCATCTTTTCCCACCTAAGAACCCAACTCCGACCGCGAGATAGAGAATTCCGACAATCAAGAATACGGCGCCGAGGACGATTATGAGTGCCGATATGGTTCCTACGCCTAGGGAGGCTAGTCCTGGATACCCGGCAGTTGTGATAGCGTTAGTAATGTCAACGGATGCGGTTAGCGTACCAAGGAGGAGCCCAAGTCCAATGAGGGCTGACCCGAAAAACAGAAGCCCTATTGCTGCCAGAATCGCTAGTACAGCTAGAACTGTTACGCCGGTTGGTCGCGGTGGTTTCGGTTGCATGGCTGCTAGAGATTCGCTCCACAGCTAGGACAGCGTGTTGCTCCCGCGGGAATGCTTGCTCCGCAATTCTTGCAAGTCATGCCCATCGATCCCATAGGTGCTGAGCCCATCGGCATTGACGAACTCATCATTGGAGGTGGCATTGCACCCGGAGCCATGGCTGGCTTGAAGGTTAGTGCGAGTATGCCGCCTATCAGTCCGAGAAGGAAGCCGATGAAAAGTCCTCCAGCTGCAGTAACCCAGCTGATTATAGAGAGTATCAAAACGATAACGCCCCACATTTTAGCGCTGGTTGGTTTAGAGTACATCATGAATCCTCCAACAACCATGATGAGTCCCATGATTACGCCGACGATTCCCAATGCCAGCGCTGTACTGCTGGCAGAGCCCGCCCCTGCGACGTTAAGCGAGCCAATTAGCGACCCTATGAATGCTATGAATGCTCCTCCTATGATTACGAATATTCCTCCGATAAGTGAAAGAACCATTGCGGCGGTTGGTTTATCGCCCATATCAGATCAGTCTCAGCGACGTTCTGACAGTATATATAAGATATTCCGTTCTCGCCGATTTTCGGCGATTCCTCCGAAATTTGGGGATTTTTTCCGGTTTTGAAGCCAGATAGCCGTTGACAGGACCAGAGCCTCGGGATAGTGTTCACGTTTCATGAAGGGCGGGGCGCGGGAAAATCGACCACCCCCCCGGGGGGTCACATAATAGTTAACAGAAAAGAAAAGTTACGGAGAAAGAATAGTTACAGAAAAAGAGCTCTGAATCCCTCCGAGGTTTTCCTCGTCAGGCTATGTTACGTCAGGGTCCGTTGGTTCGGGCATTTCGAACCCAAGTTGAACGGAGGACCGGATTCGCGGGAGTTGCAGGGTGATCTTCTTCCTGATCCAAACGGAAGGAGATGATGAAGGCGACTCCTAGTGGCGCTCGTCCCAAGTTGCCCTATAGATTAGAGGATGAAATCGAAGAAGGCTGCGAAGAACAACGCGCCAGTCATCAGTCTTATCTTTTGGAGGTCGCTGAATCCTCTCTTGGCTCCTCAGATGATTAGTCTCTCGTAGCCGAGGACAAGGATTGCTCAAACTGTCATTGTCCCAGCGGCTATCGGGATTAGTGCGTTGGTGAAGAGGAAGAGGAGTAGGAGGATTGGTTTTCGATAGACTTTCGTCAGGTTTACCGTTGCCAGAATCGGACCCTTTGAAAGGGGACGGTAAGAGGCGAAAAAAGGGAGTTTGATACTGTACGCTAAGCTAGCGCGTAACTAGGAACGCGCGTGCGCGTGTTGGAGGGTTACTTTTTGCTCCAGAGGCCGATGACATTGCCGTGCGGGTCGCCAATGGTGCCCCAGTAGCCCATTCCGCCGCCAATAGACTTACGTTTCTTAAGGATTCGTCCGCCGAGACTCTTTGCCTTCTGCTGTGTAGCGGGTATGGTGTCCACGTTGACGTAGAATGTCGTCGAGCCGGGTTTGACTTTCTTGCCGAGCATGAAGCCGCCGCCGACGCCCTTCTGCGAGGTCTTGAACATTGAATAGCCGTCGCCGAGCATTTCGAATTTCCAGCCGAAGAGTTTGGAGTAGAACTTCTTTGTCGCCATTAGGTCCTTTGATATCAGTTCTATGTGGCCGATTTCTTTTCCCATAGTAGCTGTATATTGCCAAATATTGAGTTTAAAAGTTCTCACACGAGGCTCAGAAACGCGCCTTTTTGATGTATCGACCACTCAGGCCCTGGTCAAACGGTCTAGAAACAACTGCTTGAAGCCTTTGGAATCGACGTTCTTGCAAATCATCATTTTTTCGCCTTGAATCTCGCGCTCTGGTGGCCACCAACGTCTGTCTGCAACGGTCATGCTTGCAGTGATTTCGCCTCTCGTCTCGACCTGGACCTTGTAGCCGGCAAACTCGAAGAGTGAAGGCTTGACCTTGGTCGCGACAGTCATTGGATCGTGCAACGCGAAGATTCCATGTTTGTGTATGTTCTTGCTGAGAATCGTGGCCGCGAACGCTGCAACTCGGCCCTTGCTTTTCTTGATCTCGGCATATTCTCTCAGCGTCAGCTGGTTCCTGGGGATCATTGTCACGTCGAGGCCAACAGCTTCTAAGGGGACTCTGGATTCGAACACGATCTTCGCCGCCTCCGGGTCCGCGTAGATGTTGAACTCGGCCACCGGGGTTACGTTTCCAACACCATATTCTGTTACGCCATAGGCTCCGCCCATTATCACGAGTTCCTTGATCATTTTGGCGGCATCCGGAAAACCGGTTAGTAGGGCAGCGATATTGGTTAGAGGGCCAGTACAGATTATGGTTAGGTCGCGACGCTTTGAGATAGCTAGCTCGCCAGAGATAGTGTCTAGAGCATTCTTTTCTGCGGGACGAATCCTTGAAACTGGCAGGTTGGAATCGCCCAGCCCATCTCTTCCATGGAAGCTGGTAGCCCGGACTGCATCTCGTACAAGCGGGTTTGCGAGTCCTCGAGCAACCGGCACATCTCCTCTATTGATGAGATCAACGACTCGCAATCCGTTCAGTGTCGCCTGTTCTACTGTTACGTTGCCGGAGACTGCTGTTATGCCTGCGACTTCTAGTTCTGGGGATTTTAGTGCGAGGATGAGGGCGAGCGCATCGTCTATTCCTCCATCTTGGTCGATGATGACGCGGGTGGGCTTCTTCGAGCCCGAGCCCTTCCTAGAACAACTTCACGATCTTCTTTGTCGCAAGAACATCTGTCAAGTACCAGAACTTGACGTACTGTAATCCTGTCCGGTACTGTAGCTCGGTGAAGGAGTTGACGGCGTCCTCCGCGACGATGGTCTCGTAGCCTTTGAAGAACGCGTCCGCGCAAGTATGTCTCACACAACAGTCAGCGTGGAGCCCCGCGAGTATCAGCGTGTTTGCACCCTTCCCATCGTGCGCCCTCTTCAGCTCCTTCTCCAACCTCGTATCGTGGAAGCTGCTGTAGGTTGTCTTAGGAATCTCAACATCCTTCTTTCTTGGTCTGAGAGCACTGATCATCTTCGCGCCCTTCGTCCCTCTCATCGCGTGTTCTCCCCAGCGCTGGATCTCAAAGTCTCGGCGTGTGTGTGAATCGTTAGGATAGAAGACGGGAATATCTGCGCTACGGGCTGCGTCGGCCAGGTCCCCGGACTTGGGAATTATCGGGAGTGCGCGGTCGGTCTTGATCTTCCCATAGACAAAGTCATAGAGCATATCGACCACCAAGACAGCGTATCGCCGGTCCTTGTTGTATACATGGGGCGCGACTGACATTCCGGGATCGTAGAGTACTAGCTTCTCTGTCGAGCCCTGTCCGTGAATTCTGCTCAAGTCTCCCCAAATATCGGTTCAGGCATGATTTTAAGATATCAACTAGATTGGGTCCGGGACGTCTGAGGAAGAAAAATTGCCCGGGAAGGCCGACGTTGTAATTGTGGGAGCGGGCATAGCCGCTCTCGCGCTTGCGGTAGAATTACAGAACAAGGGAATCTCAACAATACTTTTGGAACGACAGAAAGGCCCAGAGGGAATTCCGCGAGGATTGACCTTTCAGCCTAATGGCTTGGCGGTTTTAGAAAAGCTTGGAGCGCTTGGCCGAGCAAAGGAAGTTGGATCTGCGTCCCAGATTCTGGAAGTGAAGAGCTGGGAGGGAGAAGTTCTACTCGAGGCGGACTACGGCTTGTTGGAACATCCTCAGAATTATCTCTTGACGGCGAACGCGACAGAGATAGAACGGTTGCTAGTCTATCTGGCCGAGAAAGTGGGAGCGCAGGTGCTCTGGGGAGCTTCATTTCAGGAAGTGCTGCAGAACGGAGGTCGAGCAGATGGGGTGATCTACGAGGCCGAGGCAGGCAGGGATGAGATCAGGGCACCCCTCGTAGTGGGGGCAGATGGTCCTCAATCTCACATCCGAACCAATCTGGGCGCGAAGGTGAAGACGAAGAAATATCCAGACTCTTTCCTAGTCGGACTAGTCGGTCCTGTTCCGGGCCTGGAGGGCAGGGCACGCCAGTATCAGAGTCCCGGAAAGATGCTTGGAATAATGCCTTCGGGTCCCGATGCGACCTATCTCTTCCATTGTGTCGGTCCGCGTAGTTTTGACAGGGTCAAGAAGGAGGGTTTGGCGTCTTTCAGAGAGGAGGTTGTTCAGGCGGCGCCGGAGATGGCGGACGCGTTTACAGGTGTGGAGGCCTGGACGAAGATGGCGTACTTCACGCCCTCATTCATACAGGTGGAGAAGTGGGTGGGAAATGGGATCGCGCTGCTTGGGGACGCCGCGCACACGTTTCACCCGCACGCGGGGCAGGGGGTGAATCTGGCTTTGGAGGATGCAGTTGCGTTGGCTGGTGTGATCGAGAAGTGTAAGGTCGCACGAGACTTTTCACAAACGCCCTTGCTTGAGTATCAGAAAGAACGGAAGATGCGCGCAGACGTGATCGGGAAGCATGCGAACTACACGGTGACGTATGCGCTGAGCGATAACTGGTTGATAAAGCGGCTGAACAAAAGAGCGCTCCACAAACTCAACAAGGACAAGAAGCTACAGAAGAAGGCATTGGAAATTACTGCTGGGATCTTTGAGAAGAAGCCTGGACTCGTGACGTTGGCGAAGATAGGCGGAATACTACCCTAAGTCGAAACCCCCTGGGTCGCGGCAGGGACGACTTCGGCTAGGGGTTCCAGAACCTGCTCCTCTGGCAGTTTCACATCTTTGAACGTCCGCCAGAAGTAGCTGATTGCCGTGAGATAGAGTACCGTGCAGATCAGGAACGGTAGCGCGAGGTAGATGCTGCTGGGGCTTGTTGCTAGCCCCATGATGTAGCCCCCGATGCCAGTGCTGAACGAGTTGGGCAGTCTCCAGAGCGAGGCTACGATGGCGGAGGCCACCGATCGTTCCTGAGTCGGGACCAAGCCCATCAGGAGAGAGTTCTGGGCAGGGTTGGACATCATCATCAGCATGCTTCTGACGATATAGATGGACGAGGCGGAGGCAAAGTTAGGCGAGAACGGAATCGAGAAAAGGAACAGCGTAGACGATCCTTGCGTTAGCACGATTGTCCGAACGGTTCCGAATCTCCGGGCAATCCGTGGAGTTGCGAGGTTGGCGAATCCCATTACAAGACTATTGATTCCGCCGAAAATCGGCCCAGTCACATCGTTCGCGAGGCCGTATTTGAGAAAGGCCCAGCCTGGGATAAGGGGGATTACCATGCCGGCACCGAGAGCGATTACGATCCCGTAGGCAGCGTACCGAAAGACTACGCCACGGCTCTGTCGCGGAAGAATGTGGAACCCAGGTTGTTGGCTCGTTTCCAGCCTGGACTCGGAGACTCTGAGGTAGACGATCATCGGGCCGATGAGGCTGATGGCGGCGACCCCGACGAACAGGTACCGGTTGCCCGTGACAAGGTCGACCTGGTAGAGCGATTTCATCAGGCCGAGGAGGCTCGTGCTGAAGCCTCCCAAGGCAGACGCGATCGTGGCAACGAAGAAGGATAAACCGAAGGCGCTGGTCCGTTTCAGATTTCCCGCCTTGTCCGCCAGCAAGGCACTCCACGAGGAAGCGTACATTGCCTCGGAGAGCCCAGCTAGGACCGCTGCTCCGAACAAGTGAGAGATGTTCGAGTCAACGGCGAAGATGGCTAGTGCAAGGCTTCCCAGCACTCCTCCCATGACTACGAACTTCTTCTTGCCATAGCGGTCGGCGAGACCCCCGAACAGGAGAGTGGAGGAAGCGCTGACGATTCCGAAGGTTCCGAGGATGAGGCTGCTGGTGGCAAAGGAGATGCCTTCTAGTACAAGAAAAACTTGCAACGAGATGAAGAGTAGGCCTGCGGCAGCCCAAGTGAAGAAACTGGAATAGATCAGGAGATTGGCTTCGCGGGGTATGCCCTTGTACTCGTCAAAGATTGAGCCTAGCCGTTGAAACAACGAAGAGCATCCCCGAACTGTCAACGGGATGGATGTTGGCAGGAGATTCTAAAAGATTGGTCCGCGAGTGTTTCTATTATGGCTGGAGTTTTCAAGGAGAACAAACAGCGGCATGTGTTTGAGGCTAATGGAAAAGAAGGAAATTGGACGGTGGAACCGTCCCGGAATGTCCGTGCGTGAAAGCGGGGGCTACAGTTGGACCGGGCAGAGAAAGTCTGCGGACGCGTTCCTTGTCACGGTAACTGTGCCAGCGCTCTGGGCCGCGAGAACGGCTGCTTGGGACGTTAGGAGTACTGGTGCTGCGTCTTGGTTGAATGTTACAACGAAGACTTTCCAGTGGCCGCCATGATAACCGTCGGCACCGGGCGCGACTGATGCAATGCCTAACTGTCCAGCAGCGCCGTTGGTAACCTTGTAGAAGTTATCGAGGCCGGTATTCGGAAACGCTGCAGGTGGAACGACGGTGTGGACGATTGTGCCGTTGTAGTACAGGTTACCGAAGCCGGGGGTGGCGGCGAAGACCGAACCTATAGGCAGAGCAAGAACAAGGGGAGCAAGAACGAGGACCGAAACCAAAAGGGACTTTTTCATAGAGAAATTTCACCTCTCTAGTTTGTAAGTTCTGTGACGGCTAGGCCGACTTTATGCGTTCACCGAGATCAGGTGCGTATTCTGTCTAACTCATGTCAGGATTAAGAGGTCGAAGAGACGCTTGGTGAAAAAATGCCTCGATATGTTCAAGGTTGAATAGATTCGAGAAGTCTGGTATCGGGCTGAAGCCATCGGCTGGGGGATCGTGCAAATAAAGAAGGGGAGTGTTTTGTCGGCCTTGGGAACGCCTGTTAGTCCTGGCTTACGAAGATAGTTAATCCGCTTACCTGTTTGTTAAAGTTGAACGGCGTATCCTGAACAACCAGCTTGATTCCTTCATGAAGACCGGCTGGAGGAGTCCCGACTTCACAGATTATCGTCAGCACGGCTGTATGAACTGGTGTTCCGCCCACAGACAGCTGTATCAGCATCAGTGCCTGACCGCCGACGAAGTTTGACGGAAGTCCAGGGGAGTTGCCGAAGGATCTGAAACTCATCAGTCGAATCGCTGTCCAGGTTCCCATCGCCCGAACCGTTCCATCTGGAGCCATGTGCGCAAAGGTTCCGTCGCCAGCGACCGAGTTGCCCAAGATTGAGAGCGTCCCTTGACCGGTCACAGCGACCAAATCACCGTTGTCAGCCATAGTGATGTCAGGGCAGGCATTAGTAGCGAGGCCACAAAGCGGTCCCTTGCCAACGAGAAACTGGAAACTGGTCGTTGAAGCACCGGCAGCGAATCCGAAAGGCAATGTCATTGATAGAAGGCCGAGAAGACCTAAAACGAGTGCTTTCCAAAGTGTTCTCAATATTATCTTCGCCTTTCAGCTTTGCCGAGCATCAGCATTTAAAACGATTGGTTAGCACAACCCCAAGATTCGACCATTTTCTATCCAGAGATATCTGAAACTGACAATTTGACAAGCGAATAATTTGCGCTAGGGAATTCCTTTCAGGACATTGTCACCCCACTAGCAGAACGCGCTACCTCACAACACTTCTCTGCCGTTGAATCTTGGTTTGGAGGGACTTTCGGAGCCTCTTGGCTCCTTCTCTCTCTTCGATAAGTAAGTTCTCTTCTCCAAGTTTTTCCCTTAGGATATCTTTTAGTTCGAGATCGATTTCGTAACCGAATCCTTTCCTTCCCAATTCCAAAGCGACCTTCAACGTCGTTCCCGAACCTGCAAAAGGATCGAACACAGTCTCTCCAACCATCGTAAAGAGCTTGATCAGCCGCCTAGGAATTTCTTCTGGGAAGGCGGCGATTCCTTCTTCGACACGGCCGGGCATTGGAAGAACGTTGGTGATGTTCCAGACGGTCAGGTTCCATCTCTCCTTGTTGAGTTGGACGGTGTCTATTTTGGAGGATTCCAGAATCTTCTTTGGCGCGTCTTTCAAGTGGCCGTAATCGAACTCGCCGTTCTGGAATAACAGTATTGATTCCTGGATGTTGTCCGGGTAGAAGTACATGGGGTATGGATGCTGGAGGACGACGCCGCTCCGCCTGCTGATTCTAGTGTAGCCAGCGGGCTTGACCCAGGTTATCTTGTCACGATAGAGAAAACCCTCATCCAAGAAGATTCTGGTCGTGTCGGCGACAAGTGGGTATTTCCGCCCGCGACTGTCACCTCCCTCTTTCACCAGCATATCGTCAGTGACTATCGCACAGATTCTTCCTCTTCCTAGCACTCTTCTGCTCTGAGAAGCGAAGGACCTGATTAAGCCCAGATAATCTTCGTAGCTCGGAAAAAGATCGGGGTAATCAAACGGAGCGTTGAAGTAAGGTGGAGAGGAAACGATCAGAGAGACTTCGCCATCAGCGACCTCCCTCGAAGTCATCCTTCTGAGATCCCCAAAGAAAATCCGGAGATCTTTGGTGTCCTGGGAAACCACATCTTCTGGACTCATAGCCTATCAGCCTCCAAGCTGCTAACTGTCCACGTAATCGTCGATTTGCTCATCCTTGGCTTCTTTCTTCGACTCGGATTGACTTCCGAAGCTCGCTCTGAAATTACTGTTTCTCATTCTGCCCGTCATGGTCAATATCGCAAGACTGGAAAAGACGGAAGCAAAAATCGCTCCCCAGAAAAAGCCAAGAAAGAACAGTCCTGCGAAGCCTAGGACGAATATCACAAGTGCGCTCGTGAAAGCGATAACATACAACTGCGAAATTGTCAGCGATGTCCTCGCATCAATCTCCTTTTTCCACCGTAGAAATTCCTCTAGGGTAACTTTCGCCCTATCGCTGTCCGGGACGTTATTCTCATTCAAACCCAGGAATCTAGAATTGCCTTTCGACCTCTTGGTGGTTTAAAACATCGAGAACTGAACCTAAACCGCAACATTGAACTGAGGCTACGACTCGTAGAAGAACCATGCTGGACTCAAGCACGGTTCCCATTTCACAATCAGCTTTGCTAGTGATCGATGCGCAGGACTCGTTCAAACTCGGCCCGCGATGGGCAAGTCGTAACAACCCAGCTTTTGAAAAGAATGTTAGCGCTCTCGTCGAAGCCTATCGTGCTGCCCATCTGCCGGTCGTTTTCTTCTTACACACTGACAGCGACGAGGCGTTCGCCAAAGATAGCCCCTCATTCAAGCTGATGGACTTTCTCAAGCCGCGCACAGACGAGCCCGTGATGGTCAAGAATACGCGTAACTGCTTCACCAGCACGACATTGCAACCGTACCTGATCGAAAAGGGCGTGAGGCGCGTCAGCATTACCGGGATACAGATGGAGCAGTGCTGCGAGACGACCGCGAGGATCGCAGCCGACCTAGGCTACGCGGTAGACTTTGTCACCGAAGCGACGATGACTTTTCCAATTCCGAACTGGGACAAGCCAGGCGAAGAACTCGGAGTCGACGCCATACGCGAACGCACAGAATACGCCCTACGACGCCGATTCGCACGCATCACCACAGTCAACCAACTAACAAAAGAACTGAAGGAGTCAACACGCGACAAGGTCCTAGAGAAACAGAGTCGCTAGATATGGTGCTAACGGTTGGAACTATGGTGCACTTTACTATTCGATAGTTCTCTACGTCGAGTCAAAACTCTCCGACTCATGGAGTAACGTGCTTTGCGCGCCTATCTCAGAAGGCGGCCACGTGAATCTAAAGTTGAGATTGTCGTACTCTATGCCGATATTAGAGATTTTTCACGATGGTCAAATTCTGCTCTTCCCGGCCAAGTGGCGCAGGTCGTAGAGATTTGTTATGAACGAGTGCATCAACTCTTTCAGGATTTCCATCACAGCTTCCACAAGCTACTCGGGGATGGGTTTCTTTTAGTCTGGGAAGTCAAAGACTTCAGTCGCGAGGAGGCGAACAAATGTCACAGAGCATGTGGTGCTCTAAGGTGTGCGATCAATGCAGCTTATGAGATTCATAAGAAGTACCTCCTCGCAAAACGTTCTCTACCCTTCTCAACTCCCGACGGATTTGGCATAAGCATAGCAGTTGGTCAAGTATATCGAATAAGGGTGAGAACTCTCTTATCAGAACTTGACGAGGACGACTACGTAGGCTACGCGATGAACGCTGGTTCGCGATTGCAAAGGCTTGCAGGACCAAATGAGATCATTCTAGATAGCGCTGCCTCAAGGATTTGCAGGGAATGCCCAAACGAGCTTCTTCTCGCCAGATACCCCGATTTTGAGCTTAGACTGGTCGATCCCTCGATTAGAGTGAAAAAAGAAGCGGAAGGTTTGAAAGGGTTGAAAAGCGGTGACGCGAGGTTTTTCAAATATCTAGTATCGCCTTCTTCGCGGGATTATTTACGGAAAGCAGATGGGAACTCGTGAACTCAGCGTGCTAGGCTAGCTGTTGTAGCCGTTCCCAGGGGAAGCTCTTGTGCTTCTTATAGAACTCAACAAGACCCCCCTCTCGCATTAGTTCTCGAAGGAACTCGGGGACGGGCAACGCGTGGAATGTTTTTCCATCTTTGACCTTCTTGACGGTCCAGTATTGCAAGTTGACCTCCATCTCGTCCCACTGGGAGACCTCCTTGGCGATGCCTGGTACTTCTAGGGTGGGTAGTCCGATAGCGAAACTGTTGCGGTAGAATATTCTTGCGAAGCTTTCTGCGACTACCGCTGCTACTCCTGAGTATTTGATGGCGACTGGTGCTTGTTCGCGGCTAGACCCTCCTCCGAAGTTTCTTCCTGCTACAAAGAGGTCGCCGGGCTTGACTTTCTTGTAGAATTCGGGGTCGAACCCGTACATGGCATATTTGGCCATCTCGACAGGGTCGTTGGTGCGGGCCTTGAACCGGAACGGTATGATGATGTCCGTGTTCACGTCGTCAGGCCAGACCCAGGTTCTCCCCCGGATGATTGTGGGCGGCGCTGGGAGGCTCATAGGTAGCTCCTCGGATCGGCAATATGCCCTTCCAAGGCTGATGCGGCAGCTGTGGCTGGAGATGAGAGGTAGATTTTGGCGGTTGAGGCGCCCATTCGTCCCACATAGTTCCGTGGAGAAGTGGAGAGACAGGTTTCATTCTCGCCCAGAACACCGAGATGCGTACCAACGCATGCACCGCAGGTAGCGTTGGTGAACACTGCTCCTGATTCGAGAAACGTTTCCACTAGACCATCTTTGATTGCTCTTTCGAACACGTTTCTGGAGGCGGGTGTGATTATGCAACGGGTCCCGGCCTTTATTTTGTGTCCTTTGAGGATCTTGCCTACGACCTGCAGGTCCTCGTATCGTCCGTTTGTGGAGGAGCCGATGAAAACCTCGTCTAAATGATCATCCCCGAATTCGCTGGCACTACGCACTTTGCTCTCGTTCCCCGGACCCCAGACCTTAGGCTCCAGAGTTCCAAGATCGATCTCGTACTCTTCCTTGTAGTGGGCTTTCGGTCCCGCGTGAATCTCGAGCATCGGTTTCCGGTTTGCCATTTTGAAATAATCCTGGGTTGCAGGGTCGACTTCGAAGATGGAGAGTTTGCAGCCGCACTCCATCGAGTTGTTGCTGATGCAAGCTCTTGATGAAATTGAGAGATTTCTGACCGCTGGACCTTTCCACTCCAATGACTTGTAGTTCCCGCCATCCTCGCCTACCATTCCGATGAAATGGGTTATGATGTCCCGGGCGTAGACGCCTTTCTTGAACTGGCCCGTGAGGTTGATCTTGATGGATTCTGGGACGCGGACCCAGAGCTTGCCGCTCGCCCAGACAGCAGCCATCTCCGAACTACCAATACCAGTAGCAAAAGCGCCTATCGCTCCGGCCTGACAAGTATGAGAATCAGCGCCAAACAGCACCATACCAGGCACAACATGGTTTTCGAGAAGATGTTGGTGGGATATGCTACCCTCGACCAGCCGGACGCCTTGCTGCTTGACGAACTCTCGAATCAGAATGTGAAGATTTGCCACCTTCTCGTCAGGGGCTGGAAAACTATGATCTATGACTAGGTGGATTCTTTTCGGGTCCCAGACCTTCTGAACCCCCATCTCACGGAAGACCTTGATTGCCAAGGGTCCCGTGCTGTCCTGGGCCATCGCCATATCCGCAGGCAGAACAGCAATCTCCCCCGCATGGTGGACTTTCCTGCCTTCATCAGTCTTGGCGCTGATGATCTTCTCGGCGAAGGTAAGCGAATCATCGTTCAGGATCGTCTGAGACAACTACGTCAGGAGGCGGAACGAAAACTGCCGTTATTAAAGATGAACCTTGATCCTGTCCAGAGCTACGACAAAATTGTAACCTCAACATTTGTTCCCATGAATTCCCCTAGGCTGTTGGCTTCGTCTCTGACGAGTTGTTTTTGGCCTGAGCTGAGATTGCTGAAGGGGTGCACCGTTAGTTCAGTGCGGCCACTCTTTCGTCGTTGTTCCCATACTCCTCCCGCGACTCCGTCGACTAGCAGAACAGGTGCGTTGCCTTCGAGCTTCCTAAACACTCTGGCTCGATAGTTCTGAGAAACGAGAAGCTCTCGAGGATGATAGAACATCACGTAGCAATCCCAGCTCGGAAGCAGCTTCACCGAACGAACCCTCTCAACATCGACGATCCGTTCAACGTCTTCTCTTCGAACCCATCTCTTCTGGCCTTCAAACTCGACCTCTGCCAACTCGTCTGCAATGTAATCCATCAGCATCCTCGCTCGTTCGGGACGGAAGCCCCACCAATGACCGATGTCGTGATGGGTCGCTGGGCCGTATGTGGAAAAGAATCGTCGAAGAAGCGTCTTCCACGCCTTGCGTCCACTAGGCTCGTCCCATCTTCCGACCCATTGGTCCGGCCGGACGAATGTGACTTTAGATCCCTCGCTGGGGCCGAAGCAGAGGTATCCCTGTTCGGCTGCCGGGTTCAGGAGGTTACCCCAGCCTGAGAGCATATGCTTGCGGACACTGGCACTCATGCCAAGACGCTTGACTACCTCTTCAGCCAACAGCTCTCTGGTCAGAATATGTCCGTCAAGTGCCTCAAGTATTGCATGGACGATTCTCTTCCTCTCTTCCACATCAATTTCGGGTGTAAGCCAGTCTCGTTTCACAACCAAAGTCGTTTTCCTGGCGGCTACGTAGATCGGCAAGTCAGAGGCGGCAAGCAGGTGAAGAGTGCCGCGCATGCACCACGTCTTCACAAGAGAACGGTGTTTCCAGAGCGCGTCTTGAACATCCTGCATCGTGATGCCCTCGACCCTCGCCCAGATTGCCAGCGCGGCGTAGGACAGGACTTGGGCCTGGACCCCGCAGAGGTGCGAGACGACTTTCTCAATTTGTCCCTTTCGAGCTCGTTTGGCAAGGTGATGGCTGGACAATTCTCCAAGCCTTTCTCCTCACGAGCAATTCCGATGTAGGTAATCGAGAGGCCAATCAATCCTAGAATCGCTAGAAAAAGAGAAGGAATCGTGACTATGATTCCTAGGTAGATCAGGAAGCCTCCGAGATAAAGCGGATTACGAATCAATCGATAGGGGCCTGTGGTAACAAGAGCCTTCGGGGGCCGGCTATAGAGTGGCGTGCCCTTGCCCGTATTGAATATCGTTGAGCTTGCCCAAAACCGGAGAACGACGCCGCCAAGAACCGGAGCAATCCCGAAGTAGTTGAAAGGCCACGTCGGAAATACGGGTAGTCCGAACAAGGCGTCAACTCGAAACCCAAGCAACCCCAGTACAATGAGCCCTAGCAACGTCGAAGTCTCGAAGAGAAAGGGTTTCAAAATATTGCCCAAAGAGACCATCCGAAACGGACTATGTCGTCACTGCCCCTGCGCATTCTTAATAGTTCGGAGAACAGGAAATTGAAGCTGGGGTCTTCTAAGACGTTTGGGAACCACAAGAGCTAACAGCTTCCCATATTACCGTGATCAGATCTTCGAGCTGTACAATGATCGCAAGTATCGAGAGGCATTAGCGGTAGCGTTTCAAGCGAAAGAGAAATTTCCCGAGAGGCATGCAAAAACCTCCTACTGGATCGGCTGTCTCCAATCCAGGCTTGGAGAATCAGAAGAGGCTCTTCAGATGCTTGAGAAGGCTTCGAAGGATGGCATTTGGTGGCCCGATCAAGCGCTCCTGATGGAACCGGACCTCGAATCGCTTCAAAACAGACCCGAATTCAAGGCAATAATCGCAGAGAGTCAACGCCTCAAACAGAGAGCCCTGTTGAAAGCCAAACCTGGAGTGATGGTCTTGACTCCTCGAAACTTTTCTCCCGAAGAAAGGCACCCTCTTATTATCGCACTCACCCCGAGGGTTGGGCATCCCGGTGAATTTGCAGAAAACTGGAACGGTGCTCGGAATCAAGGGTTTCTTCTGGCTGTCCCGCATTCTTCGCAACCAATATCCTCTGAAGAATACTGCTGGGACAACCCGGAGCGTTCAGAACATGAAGTCGCGTGGGCATACAAGCAAGTTCGGGACAAGTACAACGTTGACCCTGCCAAAGTGATAGTAGCAGGTTTCTCTCAGGGAGCAGCTCTCGCTATGTACCTGACCTTGAACAGAACATTTCCCTGCCGCGGGTTTATCACCGTCGCCGCATCGGATTGGGTTGCACCTGAGGACAAACCTGCAAGCCAGCGGGACCATCCCAGCGAAGCATTCGCGTCATTCATTAGGGCAAAGGACGTTAGAGGATTGAAAGGCGTCATAATAATGGGGAACGAGGATGCCTTCCTGCCCAAGATCAAGACGCTCCTCGAAGGAATGGTCGAACGAGGCTTCAATTGTAAGATTGATGTGGTGCAGAACCTCGGTCATGAATTTCCAGTTGATTTCGAGAGACGGCTAGAATCAGCAACTAACTTCTTACTGAGCTAACAAATCTGGGTAGGGAGACGGAGTAAGAGTATGTAAACCATGTTGAAAATTCGCAAGGCAAGTGTGGAAGACGTCCCGCTGATTCTGTCCTTCATCCGCGAGTTGGCTGAGTATGAGCGGGAACCCGGTGCGGTTCGAGCTACGGAAGACGATTTGATCAGGGATGGTTTCTCAGCGAACCCCAAGTTCAGGGTACTTATTGCTGAGCGGGATGGTAACCCGGCCGGTATGGCCTTCTTTTTCCACCACTATTCCACCTGGCAGGGAAGGCACGGACTCTTCCTGGAAGACTTCTTTGTCAGGCCACAGTTCCGAGGCAAAGGGGTTGGCAAAGCCCTCATGGTTCATCTTGCGCAGATCGCCATCGCAGAGAACTGTTACGGAATGCGATGGGAGGTACTTGACTGGAACACAAACGCAATAGACGTGTATCAAAGACTTGGGGCTGGCTTCCGAGAGAACTGGCGAGTCATGCAGATCACTGGCGAAGATCTGAAACGCCTATCTAAAACAGAATTGTGATCGACCATCTCCTCTCGAGGGAGACTGGCCGGGATTTCCCATCGCGCCGTCCAATCCTTAAGTTAGCTGGACCGCATCCTAAGCGTAGTT
>VBBD01000066.1 GCA_005882895.1 Candidatus Bathyarchaeota archaeon
TCCTCGCCCGATGCCAGTTTGGTCCCGGACTCTGCTACCGGCTGCGAGTGACATCTCGAAGATCTCGGATAGGGTCGGGCTCGATGCAGCGAATCCACGTGCTTCTATCAGGGATGACTTTAGCTGGCCTAGAATCTGGCTCTCGCCGACCAGCATTGATTCCAATCCTGAAGCAAGACTCACGAGGTATTCTAGAACTTGATCCCCAGTCCTCTGTTCCGAAATCCTCCGTAACTCGTGGAGCTTGAATCTTGTCTCAAGGGCCCAGTTCCATAGGATCTTTTCGCTTATGTCGGCACCGTCATCAGTGTCGATGAACATGTCTACCCTGTTACAGGTCTGAACTAAAACTGCCCCCTTTACTCGAGGAATGCTTCCGAGTATCTTGTAGAATCCAGGAAGGTCTCGGAGGGTTAACGCGTCAAGCGTTGACAGTGGGGCTTTTCTGTAGCTGACCCCTATGTTGACTAGCACGCGGAGCACGTCCCAGAGTGGAGCAAAAGTGGTTGGGCGTCCCACTTTGATATTAAGACTTGACCTCTACTCTCTAGGCAGAGCATAATGCAATCGTACGGTGTGCGATCGGAGGAGGGGGGGTTCGAAAAAACTGCGTTGATGCTCTTAGCTGAAACGGTAGACCTTTAGAAAGACAGCATTGCGTGTCACGATAATGCGCTTGTCTCGGATCTAGGAACGGTCAAGAAACACTGACCATACCGAATCATATCATAAATCGCCCATTTTTAGCCCTGATCTCGATTCTGATACATGGCTAAAATTTCACCCATAATTCGTTCGGGAACCGGCGACGATCTTCCGATTTTTTGCCCCGCGACCCAAGCCTGGATTGCGCCCTGAATCGTCTTTCTCGCCCATTATCCAAGCCGGACAGCAAATTTTCCTCTCAAAAACAAGTGGGGTCTAAGCGATCGCATCTCGCGATGCAAGAGTGGTTGAGGGAACACTCAGGTTTGGAAAATCGCCTATTATCAGCCCTGATATGGAATCTGGGAGGTCACTTCAAGATTATCGCTAGATTCGCTGGACTATTCACGTTTTTTCGCTGAGGCATTCCAGCCCGGATCGTGCCCTGATCAGCCTTTCTCGCCCGGAATCCATGCCAGTCAGCAAGTGTTCTCGAAACAAGGAGGTCTTAGCGATCGAGTCTCGCGACGCAGGAGCGGTTTCCCCGATACATTGGCGAGGACATGTCTCGTGCCCGAGAGCTTTCTTCCCCAGCTTCCGGATTGCCGTTTTTCAGCGACGCGCGTTTCGCCAGCTTTCCCCGATTCTGCCCGCCCCCTTTGCGATAAGTTCTTCCCCTATCTCATGAGCGAGCCTTATGCCCTCCGCCGCGTTTCCGGATCGTGCCGCGAACAGCCTCTCCTTCCCATCAATAGAAAGAACGCATGCTTTTACCTGAATCTGACCGCCTCTCACCGTAGCAAGCCCGCCGACCGGAACTTTGCTGGTTTCCTCGAGAATACGGACCAGTTCTCTCTCCGCATCTACCTCGGCACGTGTAGGAAGATGCTCGATAGATCTCAATATTTCAATGAGTTTCAGATTGTCTCGTCTTGCAACAATTGCCAATGCGCCTTGGCCTGGTGCTGGAATGAAGTCGTCGATCGGCAACCGTTCCGAAATTCTCTCAGCCATACCGAGCCTTGCCAGCCCCGCCTCGGCAAGTAGGATCGCGTCGAACTCTCCCTTGTCCAATCTCTCCAGCCTAGTCTCCACGTTTCCGAAGAGAGGCTCTGGCTTCACATCCGGTCTCGCACGTCTCAACTGGGCGACTCTTATCGGGCTGCTCGTTCCAACCCTGCTACCCACGGCCAAGTCCTTCAACCGTCTGTCTCCGCTACTGACAAGAACCTCTGCTGGAGAACCTCTCTCTGGGACGCTCGCGATCACCAGTCGCGTGTTCCTGTCAGTGGCAGGCACGTCCTTCATGTTCTGGACTGCAAAGTCGACCCTGCCTTCCATGAGAGCCTGGTCAACTTCTTTGTCGAATATTCCTCTCTGTTGGAGGGAAAACAGAGATCTTCTCTTGCTCATGTCGCTGGAGGTTTCGATGATTTTTCTGTCTATCTTTAGGCCCGCATTCTTCTGCCTAATCCTCTCGACTACAAGATCGGTTTGAATCAGGGACAGCTTGCTGTTCCGGGCTCCGACCTTGAGAAATATTCTCGGGTCACCATGGTAGAGCTTTCACGATAGCGTCAACCGCGTTGAGGTTGATGAGACGGCTCGAACACTCGTCGCGATAATAAGACTTGACATCACGATTCTACCGGAACAAATCGCGCGTCGAGAGTCGCTTAAAGGCCAGTTGAGAGCTCGCTCGACCCTAGAGAATCCTTGTCGGTCTTGTGAGAACCCTGCAATGTTTTCACTATGTCTTCCAGCCTTGGATGGCTCTTCTGGAGCCGTATCTCGTCCTCTTCGAAACCCAGCTCGGCCATCCCATGCTCGGAGAGAAACTTTGCAGCCCAAGAAACAGCGTTACCTGGGATACGCAGCTGCTTCGATATCTCGTCCAGCTTATGCCATGCGCCATCCACAATATGCATCCACACATACCAGAGAAGCATCGGCCGTGGTCCGCCAGGCAATTCCTAAAGGCTCCCGATTCCCACACCAGCCCACGTATCCTACTAACCCCAGTGTAACTATGCGATTCTTCATCCAGTAACATGCTGGTGAATCGCTACCCTTGAACGGGAGTCTCAACCTTCATGGGTCCGAGAAGAAAGATTCTCATCTCGATCCTCCTGATCTTCATAGTCATCCTTGCCGTGTTGCAGTTTACGAGCCCTCGACTGATTCCCTCGGTCGGGACGAAATATCTCCCATCAGTGCAGTACGCCAGCCGCGGAAGCTGGATTCTGCTGGAAATTTCTAGCCACGGCAGAGTCTTCTTCGCGTTCTCCATTGCCAACCTGACATATCCTCGTACCTCGCTCCAGACCACATACTCGCTCATAATTAGTAAGGTGAACGGGACTGCACCATCTTCGTAGGCTCGTGGTTTTGGTTTGAAGATTACCGCTCTTCATTTCTAGGACAACTACGACGGCTCCACCTCGCTCTGGGCGCCATCGGCGGATGTTCCGGACGCGGTCCAAGCTTTGACCATCTTCAACTTCAAACCTCGGCAAACTATCAGCTCAGGTTCGCGGTAAGCTACGAGCTCTACGAGATTCTCGTCCTAGGATCACTCCTGGATCATTCTGCGACCCAGTCGTTCAATGTCACCCAGAACGTTGTTTGAGCAATCTTCGATCTGCTAAAGGATTATTTATCCCGCTCCGATGCTCGTCTCCGATTGTTAGATCTTGGCCATAACCTACGACTATATTGATGATTATCTGTATCGCATTGCCCAGCCAAGAGATCTTCTCCTCCAAAAGATGGAGGAGGAAGCAGAGTCCGGAGCAGTCCCTATCATAGGACCCCTGGTTGGCCGGCTCCTATACAACCTCGCCCGCAGCAGCCAGAGCAAGAACGTCCTCGAGATAGGAACAGCAATTGGCTATTCAGGAATATGGCTCGGTAGAGCCGTTTCACCCTTGAAGGGATTTGTCACAACCATCGACAAGGATCCGGAACGAGTCAGACGAGCAGAGCAGAACATAGCCGAAGCCAAGCTCCAGAAAGTCATCAAGGTCCTCAAAGGAGACGCCCTAAAGATTCTACCCACTCTCAAAGACGAGTATGATCTAGTATTCCTCGATTCTGACAAGAACATCTACCTAGACGCGTTCAAGCTGAGCGTGAAAAAGCTCCGCAAAGGCGGCCTATTCGTCGCCGACAACACATTGTGGGGTGGCGATGTCGCAAAAGGCGGAAAGTCAGAGCTAACTCAAACTATGATCAGGTTCAACAAGGAAGTATCCGGATACCCAGGACTGTCGACAGTAATTGTCCCGCTCCGCGACGGAGTCCTGGTCGGTCTGAAAGAATAGATGTTTCGAAAACCATTGCACTCTACAGCGCATATATGCCGGAAGATTTTTCCAGATTACACTACAAGTTTATACGATTCTGTACAAATCTCTTTAATTAGCGGACACGATGGAAGGGAGCTACTCCTACAGTTCTCGCTCCGAAGCACGGGGAAGAAGAAGTAGAGGAGTTAGGTAAGAGCAATGGAAATCCAACAAATACCGAAGGTTCCCCAAGCGGAATTCCGATACCAAAGGTCCTACACGAAACCAGGCGTCCACCCGTACGACGCTGTAAAATGGGAGATCCGGGACGCTGTCATAACCGATCACAAGGGGCAGGTCATCTTCGAGCAGAAGAACGTCGAAGTTCCCTCGTTCTGGTCCCAGACTGCCGCAAATATTGTCGCCTCGAAATATTTCCGTGGGAGACTCGGGACCCCCGGAAGAGAAAGTAGTGTCAAACAACTCATAGGCCGTGTCGCGGGAACTATCGCCCGCTGGGGCCGGAAAGGAAGCTACTTCCTCGATGAGGAGGAAGCCGAGACGTTCGAGTCAGAACTCACCCACGTTCTGCTCCACCAGATGGCCGCGTTCAACAGCCCCGTATGGTTCAACGTTGGTGTCGAGGATCGTCCACAGTGCTCTGCATGCTTCATCAACTCCGTCCAAGACGATATGCGATCGATAATGCAGCTCGCCCAGACTGAAGGTATGCTCTTCAAGTATGGATCGGGAACTGGATCAAACCTCTCATCCCTACGATCCTCAAAGGAACACTTGTCGACCGGTGGAAAGGCGAGTGGCCCTGTTTCCTTCATGAAGGGTTTCGACGCGTTTGCAGGCGTCATAAAATCCGGCGGACGGACCCGTCGAGCTGCGAAGATGGTCATTCTCAACGTTGACCATCCCGATATTGAGGAGTTCATCTGGTCAAAAGCGAAGGAAGAGAAGAAGGCTTGGGCCTTAATCGACGCGGGCTACGACGGGGCCGTCGACGGCGAAGCATACAGCTCCATCTTCTTCCAAAACGCCAACCACAGCGTCCGTGTTACGGACGAATTCATGCACGCGGTGGCAGAGGACAAGGAGTGGAAGACCCGGTACATCACCAACCATCAGGTCGCGGACGTGTACAAGGCCCGGAACCTGATGAGAGAGATGGCTGAGGCTGCTTACATCTGCGGCGATCCCGGAATCCAGTTTGACACAATAGTCAACAAGTGGCACCCATGCCCGAACACGAATCGGATCAACGCGTCCAACCCGTGTTCTGAGTACATGTTTCTCGACGACTCCGCCTGCAACCTCGCGTCTCTGAACCTCATGAAGTTCAGAACCGTGGATGGGGAGTTCGACGTCGAATCCTTCGAACACGCAGTTGAGATCGTAATCAGCGCCCAAGAGATTCTCGTCGGCAACGCAGGCTATCCGACCCCTGCGATAGAGAAGAACAGCCACGATTTTCGTCCGCTGGGACTTGGCTACGCCAACCTTGGTGCACTATTGATGGCGCGAGGTCTCCCATACGACAGTGACGAGGGCCGAAACTATGCCGCAGCCATATCAGCTCTGATGTCCGGTCGAGCATACGCTGCATCATCGCGAGTCGCTAAGAGGCTGGGCCCGTTCAATGGATACGCGGTGAACGAGAAGCCGTTCCTCAACGTGGTCGATATGCACAGGGCACACGCGTACAAGATTCCTGCTGAGGGAGTCTCCGAGGAGCTCTCGAAAGCCGCCCTCAGATCATGGGATGATGCTCTCTCGTTAGGAGAAAGGTTCGGATTCAAGAACGCCCAGATATCGGTCATCGCGCCGACGGGAACTATCGCGTTCATGATGGATTGCGACACCACCGGCATCGAACCCGACATTGCCCTGATCAAATACAAGTGGCTCGTAGGAGGCGGCGTGATCAAGATCGTCAACAACACCGTTCCCGAAGCGCTGACAAAGCTCGGCTATTCCAAGACCGAGACCAGCGAGATTCTCAAGCATCTCGAAGACCACGACACAATAGAAGGCGCCCCGCACCTCAAACAGGAACACTTGCCTGTTTTTGATTGCGCGTTCAAGCCCGCTAAAGGGACGAGGAGCATACACTACATGGGCCATGTGAAGATGATGGCGGCTGTTCAGCCGTTCATCTCTGGAGCTATATCAAAGACGGTGAACATGCCCGGCAATGTCTCCGTGGAAGAAATCGTCGAGACATATATCACCGCGTGGAGGGTGGGATTGAAAGCCATCGCAATCTACCGGGACGGCTCCAAGAGAACCCAACCGCTAACCACGACGATCCACGACAAGAGCAAAGCTATCGAGAAGACAAAGGAGCAAGTGGTCTTCAAGCCCTTCCGGCGCCGACTACCGGAAGAGAGAGAAGCAATAATCCACAAGTTTTCGATCGCCCAGAACGAAGGCTACCTCATGGTCGGTCTCTACGATGACGGTACTCCCGGTGAGATATTCGTGGTAATGTCGAAGGAGGGAAGCACAATATCGGGATTGATGGACGCGTTCTCAACCTCCATCTCCCTAGCCCTACAGTATGGTGTCCCATTGAAGGTGCTTGTGAACAAGTTCACCCATACTCGATTCGAGCCGGCGGGGATAACTACCAACCAGGATATCCGATTCGCAAAGTCAGTAGTCGATTATATCTTCAGATGGCTTGGCTTGAAATTCCTTCCAAAAGAGGAACAGGACGCGCTCGGACTAGCAAGGACAACACTAGAGAACGGGACTCAGGTAAAACTGGTTGAGCCAGTTGGCTCAAAGACTACGACTCCGATCGTGGCGGAGATAAAATCGCACGAAGCTCCCGAGTTGGCGACTCCTCTCGCGAGCTTCGATAACCAGTCTGACGCTCCCGCTTGTGACAACTGTGGGATGATTATGGTCCGCGCAGGGTCGTGCTACAAGTGCAACAACTGCGGCAATACGAGCGGTTGCGGCTAGGAACCTAGTCTAGGCCCTTTTCGACCAGTAGTGTTAACCCCTCAGTTTCCCTGACTCTCACATGAGTCCCCTTTTGTATAATCCCTTTCGACGTCTTCGCTGAGAACTCTTCGCTGTTTACAAGTAACGTGCCAGTGGATTTCGTAATGTCAGAGGTAGCGCGACCTATTGATCCTATCAATCTCTTGAGAGTCTCCTCAGTCAGGTTAGAGAGCGGCTTAGTCTGGTCAGAAAACGTGTAGAATAGGAGCCAGAGAACGATGCCTCCGACGATTACAGCAATGATACCGTACAACGCAACGTCGATGGCACTCATACAGCATTCCTCCTCAAACTGCAAAAAACCCGGGATTAAGTCTTGCTGATTACTAGGATTCAGGAGTGTTGAATATCTCTCAGAACAGTTTCGCGTCCCGACGATAGAGAGCCAAGATATACGATAATCACATTGTGTGACTACGAGACGTGAACCGACATTATAAGCGGCGACAGCACTGTTCCCTTCTTGAGGCGAAAAATTGATGAAATGCGTCACGCGCCAAAACCCCGAGAAGATCGAGACTACAGCCACTTGGATCAACAGGAACCCGTTGAGGCTAACACTCCGCTAGGAGGTGAGAGGGATGGGCGATGTTACCGTTCCCCGAAACGCCACCGTGAAACTGGCTAAGGTCGAAGGCGAACTTCACCTGCTGGAGAGAGCTAGGGTAGAGGCTGAAGGGCAATCACCCGTCGAAGTCTCAGGCGAGGTAATCTGCGAAGGAGATGCTGAGATCGAAGGCAGCCTCACCTGCTCAAGACTAAACGTTGATCATGGAAGAGTTGAGATATCGGGAGACCTAAAGTCATCAGGCGAGGTCGATGTGGAACATGGCGAGTTGCGGATCGACGGATCGCTAGACGCCAGTGCAGTAGAAGTCGATGCCCGACTGTTTGTTGGGAAGTCCGCGACAGCCCACGATTTTGATGTTGGCGGAACCTTCGATGTTGGAGGCTCGATCAATGCGACCAAGGTCGAGGTTGGAGGATCGTTTCGGGTCGATGGGGATGCGAATGTCGAAGAAATTGACGTCGGGGGGAGGGTCGAGGTCAACGGTAAGATAAAGTGCGTGAGACTAGATGCTGGTGGAAGCGCTCAAGTTGGCGGTGGCGAAATCTCCCGAACAATAGACGTAGGGGGATCCTTCGCATCCTTGAAACCGTTGAAATTCGACAAGATCGACGTTGGAGGAACCGTAACCCTGGACGAAGGAGGAGAGGGTGGAACTATCGATGTCGGTGGAAGATTCGAGAGCAAAGGGAACTTGACCTTCGAATCCATAGACGTCGGAGGGACAGTTGACATTAACGGAAACGGGGAAGGAGAAGAAATCGATATCGGAGGCATGCTTGAAGTCTCCGGCAATCTCCACCTGCAAAGGGATCTCGAGATCGGTGGAAAAGCCCGGATCGGAGGGGTCCTAAAACTCGCCTCACTAGAGGTAGGCGGCATGATAGAAGCGGATCTGATAGAGGCGGAGGACGAGATAGAAGTCGGAGGACGTTTGCGCACGACGAAGGGGACGAAGGCGAAGACGATAGAGCTCGGTCATCGATCAGAAGCAATCGGTGTCTTGGTTGGTGGGCGTGTGAAGATTGGTGACAATGCCCGCGTTGAAGACGTCTATGCTGATACTGTGGAGATGGGCGAGGGGGTCAGGGCCGGAAACGTCTACGCTAAAAATGCACGGTTCGAGTCTCGCTGTCGGATAAGTGGAGAGGTAAGGTACAGCGAGAGGATCGAGGCAGAACCTGACGTGGAGTTTGCTAAACCTCCGACAAGGACGGACAATTTGCCCAAGCCCCCTCTCTGAGTTGGCTGGGCGTGGCGAAACGGTCTCGGGTAGACATCTATTCTGAGATACTAGAAGCCCTCAAGCGCAGGGGTCCCACGAAGATCACGCGAGTCTCCTATGCCGTTGGTCTTCCAGTGGACCGGATCAAGAGGTTTCTCACCGACCTTTCTTCTTTCGGATTGGTCAGAATACTCACCGGTGAGGATACGTCGTATTCGATAACCCATCGAGGGCTCGAGTTTCTCGAAGCGTATTGGAAGCTTGCGAGCTTCCTGAAATTCTTGGGAGAGAAAACAACGCTCGAAGGCGATTCTGGAGAACTCTAAGCTACGTAGCTTCTGTATTCTCTCTCGAATTCCCTGACAATCTCGAACTTCGGCAACCTTCTAGATCTTGACTCGCCGTGATGCTGGAAGGTTATCTCCGGGAACATTACGGCGGGGCCGTCAACAGCTAGCCTGGTCGCCGGGTGGTCAGGTCCTAGTATTCTAGAGCAGATCTGGCGGGTTAGTCGTCGGACGTCTCCCTCATCCGCGTAGCCAAGGGTGTGGAGGTATTCGTGGAGTAGGGTGTAGAAGACGTAGGCGTTGATGTAGCGTCTGTCCTTGGCGAGATGAGTTATCTGGTCTAGTAGGCTTCTGTTCATGACGATGAAGTTGGATCCCATTTGATGGAATGCTCCGACATAATCGGGCAGGTCCGCGAGTCCCAGCATTAGCCCGGTGCGTCTTCGGCCTATGCTAGTCTTGACTGATCTCTTGACGAGTTGGAAGACTTCCGAGAAGTTGAAGCTGCGGTCGAGGCTCTCCGACACATCCATGTTGTTCTGAGATGCTTCCATTCGAGAATTTTTTCCTAAGCACGCAGACCACGTGCTCTAGGATGATTTTTGGCTCAGCGCTATATAAGGACTGGATTTTGCATCATCCAATCAGAGGGCATGTCCCTGGACAATAGTAGAGACGAGTGGAGTAGCATCATTCGCGCCATCGAGGATGCGCTGCCCGCCTATGAGTCAACTAGCGAGTGGATATCCGTGGGGCTTGCAGGCCCTTTGAGGCGAAGAGCTGTCGCGTTTCTCCGGTCCCACCGGAGAGAATGGGTGTTGGATGCTGGTACGGGTCCAGGAGTCTCCAGCCGGATGCTGCTGGAGGATAGCTTCGAGAAAATTATAGGACTGGATCCCTCAATTCACCTTCTAAGGTTTGCAGGATCTCGTCTAGGACGCAGATTCTGTCCGATTGTTGGAGTTGCGGAGAATCTGCCCTTGCGACCAGGTTCTTTGGGAGCTGTGATCACCTGCTTCTCGCTAAGAGATGTTGTGAGCCTTGATCGTAGTCTAGATGAGTTCGCGCGTGCTACAAGGCGTGGCGGTGCTCTCGCGGTTGTTGATATCGGCAAGCCTGACAGCACATTTTGGAGAGCCTTGATCGGCTTCTACATTTTACATGTTATGCCCGTTCTAGCCCGCTCTGCGATTCGCGGAAAGACGCCAGGCAATCCGTTCAGGATGATCATTCCGACCTGGAAGAGGCTCCGGACCAACAAGCAACTCTCAGATCTTATTGGACAGTCATTTGGGCCGTGTGCATTGAAGAGTTTCCTCCTTGGAGGGCTGGTGGTCTTCGAGGCAGACAGACTCTCAGTCTGGAAAGACGTCCTTCAGTAAAAACCTAAAGCACTGCTGGATAAAAGTCCAAGTTTGGCATGGCTTCGTGAAGGGCGGGACGCGGGAAAAATCGACCACCCCGGGGGTCACATAATAGTTAGTGGAAGGGAAAATAGTTACAGGAAAAGAGAAGTTACGAGAAAAAATAGTTACTGAAAAGAGAGATTGTCACGAGAGGAAGCTAGGGTAGGAATAGGCGATCTTGAAAGAATCACGGGCAGTTCTTGGATATTGAGTGCTACAGTTCTTCTCGGTTGAGGATTCCGTGCATTGCTCTACTAATGATTCGGACAGAGAGGAAGGAAAGGACGAAGACGGTAGCCATCACGGCAGCTATGCCCAAGGCCTCGATCCCTAGCTGTTGTAGAGCCGCTGTTCCCCCGCCGAACAGCAGTCCATCGGGAATCGGAGAATTCCCCTGCGCAACCGGGTTTCCTGAGGCAACGGCAAAGGTCTTCTGGGAAAAGAAGGCGATCATCAGGACGCCGAATAGTCCGCCGAGTAGGTGTCCCGGGAACAAGCCGATAGGGTCGGAGAACCATTTGAATCTCGAGAACCACTTTTCACCGGCAAGGAAGAGGGGTCCGCCTATCAGCCCTAGAATCACTGCGCTGGCTGGGCTAACGAAGCCTGCGAGCGGGGTTATGATGATGAGCCCCATGAGAACACCGTTCGTGGCATAGATTAGGTCAGGCATCTTCTTCGTCATCCGGTAACGGAAGTACATTATTGAGAGAAAAGAAGAGGCGGCAGCAAGGAAGGTCGTGAGGACGACAGTCATGGCCGAGTTGTTGAACGCGAGAACACTGCCGGGGTTGAAGCCGAACCATCCAATCCAGAGAAGCAGAATCGACAAGGTCAGCCACCCGCTATTCAGCTTGTACGGTACCTGAATGCTCTCAATCCTTCCCCTCTTCTGCTCCTCTCTCCAAATCTGCAAGACAATTCCAAGCCCTGCCGCTCCTGCCGCCCCGTGGACTACGAGTCCACCCGCGAAGTCAGCCATGCCCATGCGAGCCAGCCAGCCTTGAGGATTCCAAATCCAGGCTGCAGGGAGATTCCAGATTAGGATGAAGTAGACGATTGAGTAGGCGAAGAAGGCTTGCAGTTTCATCTTACGCAACACAACGACCCCGACAAGGGCTAGGGTGACGGAGGCAAAGGCTGTCTCGAAAAGAAAGTAGGTTCCGGTTGTCAGACCTTGCCCGGTGGTAGACCACCAGGCCCCGGTGAGTAGCTGGTTGGCGTCGGACGAGAAACCTCCGAGGAAGAATCCGTTGTAGCTCGGGTTTCCAATTATCCCGCCTAACGTCGGGGCGAAGGCTGTGTTGAAGCCGATAAACGCCATCAAGAATATGGCTGAGCCCGTGATGATCATCGTTTTCAGGAGGCTGATCTCCATATCAGTGCCTAGCTCGCCGACCTCGAGGAATCCAACCGAGACCGTCATTATGAAAACAAGAAGTCCGCAGATTATGACCCAGAGATTATTCGCAAGCATGACGTCTAGGGGAGGAGCCATTATCCCAGTCATCCTGCTCTGAGTTCTGGAATCGTGTCGAGATTTAAGCTGGGCGCATGTTTCCGGCAGTTCGCCACCGGGACCAAGTTACATTCAACTTACAATGATCTGGACATCTCTCTTGGAATGAAGATGCCAACTCGGCTAAATCGTCTCTTTCGATTTTACGTGTCTAGAAAGACGGCCTCGATCGATAATGTGCGGCCGCCTTCTAATAACGATGGCGAAATAGTGAAGATGAAGAAGAAGAGTCCTAATCGTTCCCAAACCCGGAAGTCGTCGAAGACCTCACGTAGCTGATAATTCGTTTAGATAAAAAATAAGGGAAGGGTATCTAGGCCTCCCTTTAAGGGGCTTCTAGTACCTTCGATGCTTTTGGTAACAGTCCCTGCAGTAAACTGGTCTACCTTCTGTTGGCTGGAAAGGAACTTCAGTCTCCTTACCACAGTCAGAACAGACGACTTTGTGCATTGTTCTGGGACCACCATACGACCCACGACTCATCGGCCTAGTACACCTCCTATAATCCGCGATACCCTTCCAGTCCCTTTACTAGGTTATAGACCTTCGGAAAGCGAGCAGCGAGCGGAAATCGTGCTCCTAATTAGCGCTCGACAGACGTCTTCTAGAGGGCGCCATGCCTTTTCAGTGCCTCCACAACCTTGGCATGATTCTTCTCTCTGGCAAGACCAAGCGGGGTCTTTCCATCCTTGGTCTTCGCAGTGGGGTCAGCTCCGTTCGCAAGGAGGAAGTTTACAAGTTCGACGTTTCCGTTCTCAGATGCTCCCATTAGAGGTGAGAACCCGCCTTCGTATCTGTAGTTGACCTGCGCGCCTCGTTTCACGAGTAGCTTTGCTATCTCGGTGTGATTGTTAGCCACTGCCCCAGTCAATGCTGTGAAACCTGTCGTATTCCTCGCAACTGCATTAACGTCCGCGCCTTTCCCAATGAGATACTCTGTTGTTTCTTTCTGGCCCAAATATGCTGTGAGAGCGACAAGCGCGAAGCCGTCTGGAGAGTAGGCACTTGCGAGTGAAGGGTTTCGATCTATGATAGATTTGGCGCGGTCGAGCTTTCCTAGGGTCGAGGCTTCAAAGATATTGAGCTCGGTTTTCTTGGTGGTTATTGCCTCCGCGATATTCCTCTGTCCGTGGTAGAGCGCGAGGAGTATGACTGAAGTCCCATCCTTTGCCTTGCTGTTTGCGAGGGCTGGGTTTGTTTCTAGAAGTTGGTTGACTTTAGAGAGATTGCCTTTCTGGATGGCTTCTAGGAACTCATCTGTTTGCATACTTAGCATAGCTAATCATTAGCCATGCTAATATATATACGTTGGTGATACTTATTACTAGAGCGCGAATGACAAAAGAACTCGGCTTCGAAGAAGTAGCCCGAAGCCTCCATAGCAACGCTATCCATCTGCTTCGTCGCGTTAGAACTGAAGATTCAGCAATGGGAATCGGACCCGCGCAGGCCTCAGCTCTGTCAGTCGTAGTCTTCGGCGGTCCTCTCACATTGAACGAGCTGGCCGGGGCAGAGCAGGTTCGGCCGCCAACCATGAGCCGCGTGGTCGAGGCCCTTGTCAGAGAAGGACTCGTCCGACGGGAAATAAACAAGGAGGATCGGCGCTCGGTCAAAATCTTCCCCACAGATAGGGGAACGAAAATCCTCCACGAAGGCCGAAACCGCCGAGAAAAACGACTGATCAAGCTACTCTCTCAACTCGGTACTGACGAGGTCAGATGTCTGGGAAGGGCCGCGCGGATTCTATCGAGAATCCTAGTCGCAGATCATTCTTAGACAGTACGGGGTTGTCTTTCCCAAGCCGCTAGTTCGTCCTGAATCAGACCCATTTCACTTGATGAATCCTCTGCCGCGCCCGAATCTGCCTGTCTTTCTGATAGACACCTCGGATTAGTTCTCTCTTTTGCAGATAGCAGACAAAGAATACTGTCTCCGGATCCTGGAGAGGAGTATAACTAGGCCCACTGTCCGGATGTAGAATGGCAGATGGCAGAGCCCTTTGATCTGCAACGAGTGTGAAGAGTCTCAGGCATTTCCAAAGGATATTGTTGAACTCGAATCCTTACTGGGTGTTCCTCGCGAGGAACTGATGGTTGATATGGAGAGGGGGAAGCGATGCATTCTTTGTGGGTCGGTCCTTGAAGAAGGCAACATAGTAAGGCCGATTGAGAAAGACTCAGCCCAGTAAGTAGTCAAGTCAAGAGCCCTTCAAATTCTCTTATACACGACAGCGGCCAGCTGTTTGCGGAGTTCTGAATCGCCTTTGAAATACGATCTCCGCCGCGGAACGGACCCTTTTGCCTGAGTGCTATGAAATAGTACAGAAAAGGGAGATTTATGGTGATTTTAGCTCAAAACATAGGTTGTTTCACCTGATAAGCCCAGAATACAATAGTTTTATATCTTTACGACGCATTAGAACGTCATAGGTGAATTCGGACGCCTAGTAAGCCAAAGAAGAAGAGCAAGAAGTAGAATTAGCCTTCTTACTCTCGATCAAATCTAATACCCACGTTTTTTCGGGTTATTCATGCCTAATCTGCGCCAGGGGGTTAACTTTCCGACAATGCAGATGAAGAGGGATTTCTACCTCGTATTTTGCCTGGTTTTCTCCCTGAAGAAATCCAACATGCGGTTTCAAACGCCTTTGGGTGGAGTGAGGATCACACGCTAATGTCTTTCGACTCTAAAGAGATTCCGCGTCGTTCAGCCATCAGTATCGTCTCGCGCCATAGTTCTTCGGCGGCATCGAGAAGTTCTGAATCTGTCGATTTCTCAAATCCCGCAACGACGTCGACGAGTTTGCGGAACCCTCTAGGTTGGTCTCGGCACTCGAATAGTTGTTTCCAAAACCAACTTGTCGTGAGGACATATCTTCGGTTGTAGAGAAACACGACTCTTGCAGTGTCCCAAGCCATGTAGAACGCTCGGGTCCTAAGATCTCGCTGATCACGTTTGAGGTGCGCGTTGCGGACGGCAGCGAGGGACTCGGTCACGGTTTCGGCGGCCCATCGCAATTCCTCAGTGAAATCTGCCCTGTCGTTCTCGGCGACGGCCTTCTCCAGTTTTTTCAGCCATTTGTCACGTTCGAATAATACAATCCGGTTCCGGTATTGGTCTGCCCCGAGTGGCCAGTCCCAGCCTACTCGTTTGGCTTCTTTGAGAAAGTTTGATTCTTGGAAATAGTCTATCTCTACCAGTAGACCATCGTAGACATAGCGCTTGTTTTTGACCTCTAGACCATCCGTGGCCACGCAGAATATTTCGAGATCTGAGTAGGGACGGTCCAAATTCTTGGCAGTGGACGCATAGATGCAGATGGCCAAGACTGCGTCCTTGCGGGTATCAAGGATTTGGGAGGCGATCTTTCGTCCCAGTTCAACCCGTTCTTCATGTGAGACCTTTCTGAGCGGAAACTTCCGTGTCGAGGATCTACCTCTATTTTTCGCATTGCATTATGTGCTCGTAGGGGAGTTCAATTCCTTCTCGTTTCAGCACCGTATCATTACGCCTGAGAAATTTTTCAGTTGCGCCCCAAGTTTGAAGCTCCTTAAGTGCGTTCTCGTACCCGAAATGGATTGTTCTTTCGAAGTAGGTGACTTGAAAATCGTGAAAGCCATTTTTCCTCATTATCGAAAAGAGCTGGTCTGGAGTCCAGGACGGCCAGTGTTTGACGAGAAATGCTTGAGGCTCTGCTGCCGGGGAAGATGACCACTCGCCGTGGATCATAAAGCCTCCAGGTCGGAGGATCCGATAGAACTCTGTCAGAGCCTTTTCCAGCTGAGAATCATATGGTAGGTCGCATAGTAGTTCGTTCGAGACTATGATGTCAACGGATTCAGCTTCGATTCCTCTGATCCTTCTCGCTTCGGACCTGAACGAGCGAACTCGTTTCTCCAATCCGGCTGTTCGGAGCTCCTGACTTAGCTCCTTCAACCAGCCAGCGTACGGTCCTTTTGACGAATCTATGGCGATCATTTTGACCTCTCTCGGAAGCCTTCTTAGCAATGGTATTGTGAGCTGCCCCTTCCCACATCCCGCCTCAAGGATCACCCGGAGCCTTCGCCGACCTATCCGTTCAATAAAGTGCGCCGCCAACAGATCGTAGTATCTGGTCCATGCCTTAGAGAGGTCTGATGGGTTTCCGGCTATGATCTTCTTCCCCGAAACCTCCAGGCCTCCCGTTTTCAGTGATCTCCTCAAGCTATGGGACACGTTCGTTGTTATTCTAAAGAGTCCGCCTGCATATGTTTATCTTGGGAAGCACAATCAGCCCTACTAAGAATCTGATTAGAAATGTCTGAAACACCCGTTTTGATACTGAGAGAAGGCACCTCCCGATCTAGAGGAAGGGACGCCCAGAGAAGCAACATTATGGCCGCCAAGATAGTTGCGGAGATTGTCCGGTCGACCATAGGTCCTCGAGGGATGGACAAGATGCTGGTCGCGGGGATGGGGGACATCGTGATCACAAACGATGGGGCTACGATCATGAAGGAAATGGACGTCCAGAACCCTGCTGCCAAAATGATTGTCGAGATATCGAAGACCCAGGACAGTGAGGTGGGCGATGGAACGACAACCGCAGTAGTTCTCGCGGGCGAATTGCTCGCGGGCGCCGAGACTCTTCTTGACAAGGATGTTCATCCCAACGCGATCATCGACGGTTACAGGAATGCTGCAGGAAAGGCGCAAGAGATTCTGGAGAAGATTGCCATTACTATCAAGCCAGACGACGAAGTACGTCTAAAGCAGGTCGCGATGACCTCGCTAAACACCAAGGGTATCTTCGGTTCTCAGAATCGTTTCGCCGAGCTTGCTGTCGAGGCGGTCATGCAGGTATCAGAGAAGAATAATGGTAAGGTAAAGGCTGACATCGATCTGGTCAAGGTGATGAAGAAGCACGGAAAGAGCCTGGAGGAAAGTGAACTGGTCAACGGGATAATTATCGACAAGGAAGTATCTCACTCCCAGATGCCTAAGAGCGTGACTGGCGCCAAGATAGCACTGTTGAATGCGAAGCTGGAGATTGAGAAGACGGAGACTGATGCAAAGATCAATATCAACAAGCCGGAAGAAATGTACCAGTTCATACAGGAGGAAGAAAAGCTCCTCCGAGAAATGGCGGATCAAGTTGCCAAAACTGGTGCGAACGTTCTCTTCTCCGAGAAGAGCATTGACGATGAGGTTCTATCTCTTCTCTCCAAAAAAGGAATTCTCACCCTCAAGAATGTTAGCAGCAGCGATATGGAGAAGCTGGCCAAGGCTACTGGCGGTAGCGTAGTAGGTACGACTAGGGATCTCTCGAAAGAGGCCCTCGGTTATGCTAAGCTGGTTGAAGAAGTGAAAATTGGCGATGACAAGCTAGTCTATGTCCGTGAGGCGAAGAACCCTAAGGCGGTAACGATTATGATACGAGGGGGCTCAGAGCACGTTGTTGACGAGGCTGAAAGGTCTCTGCATGATGCGCTAAGCGTTGTTAGAAACGCGGTGGAGGACGGGAAGATAGTTGCTGGTGGAGGTGCTCCAGAAATAGAGCTTTCCAAGCGTCTGCGAGAATATGCGATCAAGGTCGGAGGCAGAGAACAACTCGCCGTGACAGCGTTCGCAGAAGCTCTAGAATCTATACCTGTAGCGATTGCTCAGAACGCGGGAGTCAACCCGATAGACATACTCGTTGACCTCAAGTCCAAACATAACTCCGTTCAGAACATTTGGTTCGGAGTCAACACCAAGACTGGAAAGGCAAGCGATATGCTGAAGATGGATGTGGTTGAGCCATTGCGGGTGAAGACACAGGTGATCAAATCCGCGGTTGAAGCTGTGACGATGATCCTTAGGGTCGACGATGTTTTCGCGTCGAAGGGTGGAAGCGCGTCGGGCCCTGGCCCAGGTGGTCCTGGAGGAATGCCTCCGGGAATGGGCGGTGGTATGCCTCCTGGTATGATGGGCGGAATGTAGTAGGCGTCACATCAAGATTACCGACTGACTACTCTCTTCCTCTCCAAATGGGATGGTGGAGGGTTTTTTTTCCTAGCGGTTCTTTCCTTTTTTCGGGCCTTCTCTGCCTGCCATTTTCTTCCTTTTCTTCTGCCAATCGGGGCGAGTCATTGTTCTTCTGTAGCAGAATGCTTGTTCTCTTGGATATATCTGCCCGATCTTTCGGAGATTGAGGGCAAGATTCGGAGTCAAACTACTTATTTCCTTAAGAGCAGTAGTTCCTCATGCTGACTACTGAGCAGAATCTCTTCCAATTGCATGGAGCACGAGAGCACCAAGATAGCGCTCTGAGTGACGATGAGAAATGGAAAGCTGTTCTATCTAGAAACGACAGCTTCGACGGAGCGTTCGTCTTCGCGGTTCGCTCGACGAGCATCTATTGTAGACCTTCGTGTCCAGCCAGACGTCCAATTAAGGAATATGTGACATTCTATTCTGGTTCGATTGAAGCCGAACAATCTGGTTTCCGGCCGTGTCATCGTTGTCACCCTCGCGAAGTAGGACCGTCTCCTAAAGACAAATTGGTAAGCCATGTTTGCAAATACATCGAAGCCAATCTTTCGCACAAACTTACTCTTGGAATCCTTAGTCGTGAAGTTGGCCTTAGCCATTGTCATTTCCAACGGACTTTCAAGAGGGTTCTCGGGGTTTCGCCTCGCCAGTACGTGGAAGCTCGCCGCCTTGCTCGGATGAAGCAGTTTCTGAGAGATGGGGAGACAGTGAACAATTCTCTTTACAACGCTGGCTTTTCTTCCCGAAGTCGCGTATACGAAAACGTTAGTGGTGGATTCGGAGTAAATCCTGGAGAATTTCGCCGAGGAGGTGAGGGCTTGCAGATTCTGTACAGCATCATCGACTCTCCCCTAGGTCGGCTGCTAGTTGCAGCGACAGAGAGAGGTGTGTGCGGTGTCTGCATTGGAGATTCGGACGCGTTTGTTGAGAGGTCTCTAGCGGAGGACTATCCTTCCGCAGTCTTAATTCGAAACGATCAAGGGATGGAAGAGTGGACTGGAGCGTTCGCGAAGTACTTTGAAGGCGAGCGTCTAGCCCTCAATCTTCCTCTGGACGTGAAGGCGACAGCGTTCCAATCGCGAGTCTGGAAGGTAATCCAGTCCATTCCATTCGGAAAGACTACCACATACGGTAAGATCGCCAAAGAGCTAGGCGAGCCCAAAGGGTCACGAGCTGTAGCAAGAGCTTGCGCAACCAATCCAGTTGCACTTGTAATTCCGTGTCATCGGGTAATCGGCAAAGACGGTAATCTGCGCGGGTATCGCTGGGGCAAAAGGAGAAAACAGACTCTGCTCAAGCTTGAACAGACTGCTAATCCCGCCACGATCCAAGAATAACTTGTTGAGTCCAGCGCATTGCGCTTAGACTTCGACAATGGGAATCAAAACGCACGCACGATTTGAGGGCTCAGGACCTTATCAGTCACATATGTTTGTACACAGCGGGTGGAACTTGCCAGAGATCAACGTCGATATGACGGGTAAGACATGTCTCATTACTGGCGGGAATTCTGGGATAGGTAAAGCTACCGCTCTCGGACTTGCAGGAATGGGAGCGAATGTTGTGGTCGTCTCTCGGAACAGGGAGAAAGGCGACGCAGCTCTAACCGAGATTATCGCCAAGAGTGGAAACCGGAACGTTGAGCTGATGCTAGCTGACATGTCATCTCAGGACTCTATCCGCAGATTTGCCGGTGACTTCAAGGCGGGCCACGAAAAGCTTCACCTGCTCGTCAACAACGCCGGAGTCTATCTAACAAGGCGCACCACCACAGTGGACGGTCTTGAATCGACCTTCGCCACTAACCATCTCGGATCCTTTCTATTAACGAACCTGCTGCTTGACCTCCTCAAAGCAAGCGCTCCTTCTAGAATAGTCAACGTCACCTCGAACGCCCACAATGGCGCGAAGGTCAAGTTCGAGGATCTTCAAGGTGAGAAAAAATTCTCAGGGTGGCAGGCATATGGTCAATCAAAACTAGCAATGATACTTTTCACCCACGAGCTAGCGAAGAAGCTCGACGGCACCGGGGTTACCGTGAATAGTGCGCATCCTGGGGTTGTCAGAACCAATTTTGCCAACAACAATGGCCTCGTTACATTCGGTTTCAGACTCATGCGCCCATTTTTCATAAGTCCTGCAACCGCAGCTAAGAGAATTCTCTACGTAGCCACCTCTCGTGACTTGGAAGGCGTGACCGGGGAGTACTTCAGCAAGATGCGCGCGGTGAAGTCTTCTCAAGAATCATATGATGATGACTCAGCCAAACGGTTGTGGCAAATGAGCGAGCAACTAACGAAACTGCCTAGCTGATTCTGTACTCATGAACGCTTGTGCGAAGGCGCTCCTGAAGGAAGCGGTGATTGGTAAGAGCTTGATTGATTCCGGCGGTTTTCTGGTTCTATTTTCAACTGGTCTTCTAGTATGGCAAGGCCCTGGAAGCGATCTCGCCTTTGCTATCGGTGATTATTGTTGCAAGTCGTTCGGCTCTGACCCGGAGTTCTCTTCCAGACCACGTTGCCCGCAGAGTCGTCTTTCTAAGCTGTCTCTCATCGTCTTGTCTTAGGAATTCGAGACCAATGAACTCCACCTCGGTTAGTTCGAATGGTCCGACTGAGGGCATTCGCATTTCCCCTCGGCTGCGAGTGGCATGTCAAGGTGGGGGATGTATTAGGCGTCATGGTACAGTTGTCTATGTCGGGTCTCGTGCAGACACTCTAAGGTTTCGCATTATTCAATTGAATCAGGTCAGGTGGTTCCTTTGCCAGGGTCTTGTCTTGGTCTTACGACGATTGCAACGAAGAATAGAGCTAGTGCCGCGAAGTCGATTCCGACCCTTACGAAATCCTCGGTCGGTGAAGGTAGAATATAGTCTAGGAATGTCTTTATGAAAAAGAGGAAGAATGCTGCGGCCACCATGATCAGGGCAGGTTGTTTTCTTCTTGACCAAGCGTACAAGGATAACGAGAAGAGGATGAGTGCGAAGATTCCCCTACCTATTTCCAGTAGCTCGGTCGGATCGGTTGGAGAGCTTGACATTATCTCACTTCTCTAGCCTTTCCATCCCAATTCGTCTTAGCTGGGTTATGCTAGTATGTCGGCTAACCTTTCCGCCCATCTCTCCCATATTTTCGGATGATAGTTCCTAAGGAGTGCTAGGATCCTTGCTCGGTCCCCTCTAACGGTATAGAACACGAACCCGCCTTCTCTTCTAGGTTGTACGAAGCCCGCTTGGGATAGCCTCTTCATGTGCCAGTTGGTTGAACTCGCTGAGATTCGGGCGAATTCGGAGAGTTCTTTTTGGGTTGCCAGTGGGTTCTTGATGAGGTA
The DNA here is from genome assembly GCA_005882895.1 of Candidatus Bathyarchaeota archaeon. GTDB lineage: Archaea > Thermoproteota > Bathyarchaeia > 40CM-2-53-6 > 40CM-2-53-6 > 40CM-2-53-6. The sequence continues at coordinate 21,301 of VBBD01000066.1, forward strand.
GAGCACAATATCTCTCTCGGTCTCTTGAGATAGAATGCTTAGAATTTCGCGGTCTTCTACTCTCAGGCCTTTGTCGGCGTAGAAGCGTTTGTAGAGGCCTTGCCGAACCGAGACTACACTGCGTTCTCGTTCCAGCTTGTACAGGTGATACTGGATGACACCCATGGCTAGGTTGAGTTCTCTCTTGATCTTTCTCAGATGGGTGCCGGGATTCGCTTTGATGAACTCTAGAATGCGGACTCTATTAGAGTCCTGGATTTGCACTACCTCGGCCGATTGCGCCGTTGCACGCTCCACGGATACCGTTTGTTGAGGGAGTGAAAAATGTTTGGGGCGTGTCTGGATCCGGGTTTTGTCGATGCTCGGGTAGGGTTTTCTGAAGAATCGGGGTAATCGGGACTGTCTTCTGTGGGGATCTAAAGAAAAGAGGGAGTTGGATTGGAATAGGGCTTGTTGGCTACATTCTGCCTGTGGACTGGAACAAGGCGAAGATGTTTCCGTCGGGGTCCTTGAGAACTGCAAAGTATCCCACGGTTGGGATTTCTTGTTTTGCAGTGACCACTTGGGCGCCTAGGCTTGTGGCTTTGGCGGCGGATTCGTCGATGGAGTTGACGGAGAAATAGTTGACGAATTGTTCGTTTGGGGCGTTGCGTTTGAAGAGTCCGCCCATGGTCTCGTTTGCAGGCGCGTCTTTGTGAGCTATGAGCCAGTATTCCTGTTCTCCCCATTTGGAGAACTTCCAGTCGAAGAGCTGCTCGTAGAACTTGCTTACAGTTGCGGGGTCGCTGGCGGGTATTTCGAAGTGAACTAGACTGTGTAGTTTTGGTTGAGGTCGGGTTGTGACTGTTGATGCTTCCATGAGATTTCAGCGGTGGATGGAGTTCTGGGGGTCTCTTAAACGTGGCCTCTGCTCGCACTACGATGCGGCTTGGAAGGAGGAGTCCTAGGGCGTGCAGCTCGAAATCGTGTTGTGGAACGCCTCCGATCGCAAGGCCAAATGATCGCACATTCGGCTCTCGACAGTTGCCGCGTGGGTCCGACTAGAGACGGGCTCGGGACCATGGTCCTGAGGGCTTGCGGATCGGATTCGACTCTTGTCTTCCAGTGTAACCCTATTGAGTAATTTCTGGTTATGCTAGGGATAAGGGCTGAGTGAGGTGCGCTTCTAATGGGAACGAGGGCCGGCTCGATCGGGAAGAAGCGATGGCAAAGGGTGCGGCGGCTGTTATTCTAGTGATACTGATCATCGGTGCAATTTCGGGCTATTTCTTCTATACAAGGTATGTTCAGGGGACGGTCGTTTTGAGTATCTCCGATCCGGCTCAGGCGCAGCCCGGGAGTGGTCGGCAGTATGACACGAGCATTCTTCACATCTATCTCACCTTCGCTAGGATGGAGCTCCATCAAGGAGGCCTTGGAAACCCTAGCAATAGTAGCTGGTACACGATAGTTGGATCTCAGAAAACGGTGGACATGATTTCGGTTTTGACCGTTCCGGAGACTCTAGGTAGCGCGAGACTCGCTACAGGAACCTACGACCAGCTCCGGTTTCCAGTGTCCGCTGCAGTGGTTACTTTTTCCAATATTGGAAACGTGACATACACGATGCCGAGCGGTTCCCTCAAAGTCTCTGTTTCCGGGGGAGGGTTCCAGAGTTCTCCAGGCGCCACCGTGAATCTTCGACTAACACTGTCTTTCGACGATAATGAGATCCTTGCCATGAATGGACACTTGACACCTCATGCAACCGCCCAGATAGTAACCTAATCTTTCCCCTCTTAGAAAGACGATGAGGCTATTTCTTCGTCTTCTTCGGTGGCAGCTTGCTGGTCCAGTCCAGGGACCGGGTGACCCATATTCGGATCGTCTCGTGTTGGTTTCGCCAAGCGTTCGGAAGTACGACGTATTCCTTCATGGGCTTGCCCTTCATCGGCTCCAGCAATGAGGCGCCTTTCTTCTCTAGGAGTTCCTTCCGACTCTCATCAGACAATCGCACGAATAGGTCGTCTCCAAATAGCCCCGCGAACATGTTTCCGTTAACGAAGGCGGATATGTTTCCGAACATCGGCCGAATCGTGATACGAGCATCGTTAGGTAAAATGGATCTGAAAAACTCTTTGGAATCTTCATTGGAACGCGGAATTTTCATTCGAGTGCCTCGAAAGTTAGCGATAACCTAGCTCAGAGACTTTAGGATGTTCAAAGCTTCTCCAACGTGTGCGGTTGCGCGAGTCTGGGATGAGAAGGCATGTCTGATAATTCCTTTCTTGTCAATTACAAAGCTCACTCGGCCGACAAAAAGGCCCAGTGTCTTCTTGACCCCGTAGGCTTTCCTCACCGAACCGTCCACGTCACTGAGCAAAATGAAAGGCAAGTGATGCTGTTGAGCGAAGTCTCGATGAGAGTTTTGGCTGTCGGAGCTTATTCCAATCACTTCTGCGCCCAGATCCGTGAACGCTTCGTACGAGTCTCGGAACGTGCAAGCTTCCGCGGTGCAGCCGCGGGTGAAGTCTTTCGGGTAGAAGTAAACGACTATGTTCTTCTTTCCAAGAAAATCCTCCAGAGCAACGTAATTGCCATTGCTGGTGGGTAGGCGGAAATTTGGTGCGGTGTCGCCAACGGTGGGCAGTTTGTTTGCTTCCTACAAAGAAGCTGCGGGAGTGGAGAACAAGAGGCTTTCGTTGATAATTGGCCTAGGAAAGAGCTAAGCATACTTCGCAGTAGCACTCGTCTCAAAGAAATTGGGCTTTTCCGGGATAATACAAGCGGGATTGACAAAAGCCCGTATTGAAGCACTAACAGACGGAATATTCGCCACCGTGATGACCGTGCTAGTCTTGGGACTCAGAGGTCCTGACCCAAACCTTTCTGAGCCGGACCTTGCGAGCAGGATTCTAGGACTCTGGCCGAATTATCTCGCCTACGCGTTCAGCTTTGTCGTATTGGGTGTATATTGGATCGGCCACCACAACCAGTTTCACTACATCAAACAGACTGACAGAGTATTCTTGTGGGTCAACATTCTCTTCCTCTTAACCATCGGTTTCGTACCCTTCTCTACATCATTGCTCGGGCTCTACCCTTTCTCACCTACTGCGGTCCGAGTCTATGGCGCAAATCTGACGGCGACAGGGCTGGCACTCTATGCTGTATGGTGGTACGCAACCAGCCAGCATCGTCTGGTCGAGAAAGATCTAGACCCTCACATTGTGAGTCTAGCCAAGAGGCGGACTATTATCGGGCCAGTGGTCTCGGTGCTCGGAATCGGGTTCTCTTTTCTCGATACTCGTATAAGTCTAGTACTCTACCTCCTGCTCATTCCGTTCTTTATCCGACCAAGCCACATTGACATTCACTTCAGAGGAGGCTCTCACAACTAACTCTGCAAGGTTCCTTCGGTTTGCAGCGCCTAGCTAGTGCGTGAGACCAAGTCCGTCTTCCTCAATGTCGCAATGTCCTTAAAGCCCAATCTCAAATCCGGCGGAGGAAAAATCGCACGAGTTGAAGTGATTGGGTCTCCGCGACGGTCCATCTATGGTTGAAGCTCAATCTGTCTGGAAGGTCTACCAGACAGGTAAGTTGAAGGTTGAAGCTCTTAGGGGTCTCGACCTCAAGGTCCGAAAGGGCGAGATGGTTGCCGTAATGGGCCCTTCGGGCTGTGGCAAGACTACGCTTCTCAACTGTCTCTCTGGGCTTGACGACATCACCAAGGGCAAGGTAGCGATCGAGGGCGTTGACCTGGCAACCATGTCCGATGATCAAAAGTCCGGATTCAGGGCCCGAAGAATGGGTTTCATCTTTCAAGCTTACAATCTCCTCCCTGTGCTAAATGCGCAGGAGAACGTAGAGCTTCCCCTGCTGCTCGCAGGCGTATCTGAGGCCGATGCTCGCAAAGAAGCCTTGAGTGCACTGAAGATGGTCGGGTTGGAGGAGTGGCGGTTACACAAGCCCATGGAGCTTAGCGGTGGACAACAACAGCGCGTTACTATTGCGCGTGCTCTCGTGAACAAGCCCGCGATAGTATGGGGCGACGAGCCGACCGGGAATCTGGACTCCGAGAACTCTGCGGAAATTGTCAAGTTGTTGAGAAGCTTGAACCGCGACTATGGGCTGACCTTCGTGATAGTAACCCATGATTCTCAGATTGCCCAGGAGACTGATAGAATAGTCTCAATGAGAAATGGGCAGATAGAGAAAGAAACAGCCACCGGAACGAAGTCCTGAAGAGCGGGGCGATCGGCCAACGGCAGAATCCAGGTCGCACCGAAGATCACTCCTCCTAGGTCTAGTTGTCTTCCTCCTGGTAGTCGCTCTCGGGGAGCTATACGCGCTCTATCTGAACTACCAAAACAACTTCTTCCTGCGCCAGTTTGTCTCCGAAAACCAAACCCGACTTCTAGTCCAGTCCACGGGACTATTGGTCTTCGGTCTTGGCGCTGGCTACCTATCCTATCTGTTTTCCCGAGCCAAGTCTACAAGCAGAGCAGGACGATACTCAAGGAAAATACTCTCCTTTTCTTCATTTATCATGGTTCTCGCTGCTGTGCTCCTTTGGTTCGGCGGTCTTAGTAGCATTGTTGGAGGCTCGACCATTGGCTTTGAGGTCTACATCATAGTTGTGCTGTTGTTAATTTCGCTAGGTACGATGCTTCGGGATCGGCTTACTTTCAGAATGGCGCTACGCAATTTTACCCGGAGGAAGACCAACATGGCGCTGGTCATCGCAGGATTAATGATCGGAACCGCGATGATCTCCGGGTCCCTTGTAACCGGAGACACTCTCACGGAGCTGTTCACCCGTGGTGCCTACTTCGGCTACGGCCACGCCGATGAAGTTGTCTATGCGAGAAACAGTACCACGATCGGGTTTCAAGGATCCGCCTACCAGTACTTCGGCTACAACGTCTACCAGAGCCTCTCGACAGGTCTCTCCAACAATCCCTCCGCAGCACCCGACGTAGTAGGTGTCACCCCGGAAATAATCGAGACAGTCAGCCTCTACGATACTAACAAGGGAATAGTCCAGGCAGGATCAGCGCTCATCGGGACCTTCTCCAACGCGTCCCGTGTTCTGGGGGACTTTCATTCCGCATCCGGATCAGTAATCCCATCCACTTTCCGTGACACCGAGGCCGTGCTGAACGACAAGGCAGCGCGAGACCTAAACGCTACCATAGGAGACACGCTCACCGTCTACTCAGCGCAACGCCTCACAACTCAACATCTCAATTTCACAGTCGTAGGAATAGCCGCGTCTGACGAGAGGGGCTCGTTCACACAAGGAGACGACGTGTTCGTCACGCTTGGCATGGCTCAACAGTTTACTGGCCATCTCAACTCGGCCAACTACATCGCAATCACGAACATTGGAGGGCTAAGGGGGTCCATTCAATACAGCCAAACCGTGGCTCAGGCGGCAAATCAGACCCTGAACAACCTATACTCGACCACCCCATCGACAACTACCTCGACATCAACAGGATGCAAGACAGACCCTTCGATGGCCGTGACGCCCCCCGCGATCCCATGCGCATTTACCGAGAAGAAGATCTCAGTCGATAGCGCCACCAGCGGTGCGAAGCAGCTTTCCATGTTCTTTCTCATCCTAAGCTCATTCGCAATCCTGGCCGGCATCGTTCTGATTCTCAACATTTTCATCATGTTAGCCGAAGAGCGGAAATCGGAGATGGGAATGGCCCGGGCAGTCGGGATGAGGAGGGGTCAGCTGACCAAACTGTTCCTGTTTGAAGGAAGTCTCTACTCCGCCGGTGCCTCAATCGTCGGGGTGCTAGTAGGAATCGGCGTCGCATACGGCATTCTATACGCGATCGGGAACATTTTCAGTTCCTTCATCACGGGTTTGAACGAGTCATTGGTTCTCAGTAGCTTCACCGTCTCCTCAGAGTCACTGTTTACCGCGTTCACCGCAGGAGTTCTGATAACCTACCTTACGATCCTTCTCACCTCCTGGCGCATAAGCAAGCTCAACATCATTAGAGCGATACGAAACATTCCCGAACCGCCAAGGGGAAAGAGAACCTACACTCTACTACTCGTGACTGGCTTCGCGATGGCACTCGCAGGAATCTTGGTTTTCCAAGCATCGTTCGCGGCCAAGTCGGCCATAGAAGCGCTCGTGGGACCAAGCCTCGTTATTTTCGGTGCAGGGCTCGTCCTGTCAAGGTTCCTCCGCAACCGTTACGCCTTCACCCTCTCAGGTTTCGGGCTCCTTGTTCAGTGGGCGGTTCCGAGCCTGTCATTTGACAGTCCGCTGGTCTCGAACTACAGTTTCGGTCCTGAGGTGTTCATAATTGGAGGAATAATCATGGTCGTCGCCGCCGTTATGGTTGTAATGTACAATGTCGATCTTCCCTTGAAGGCGCTGCGTTTCCTCCTTCGCAAGAGGCGAACTCTGACCGCCATCTTCAAGATCGCCCTATCCTATCCTGAAAACAAACGCTTCCGGACGGCCGCTACCGTTGCAATGTTCGCTCTCGTCCTGTTCACCGTGTCGGCCGTTGCCGGCATTCAAGCCGAGCTGAATGCATCTATCAGCCAAAGCGCCAAAGATCAGTCCGGTGGATATGATATCGCCACCAACACTGCTCCGATAGCAAACCTGACCTCGTCAGTGATGGCTGATGCAACATTGAGCAGTAAGGTCTCAGCAGTCATCCCATTTAGCACAGTTCTGCTCGACGTGGCACATGATTCGTCCACGTCCCAGGATTTCCCTTATACCCTTCTAGTCGGAGCGGATCCGAACGCGCCGGAGACTGATAATTTCTTCACGACGAATTCGTTCAAGATGCTCAGCGTGGCTGCTGGCTACGTGTCCGCTACGGAGGTCTGGAATGCTGTCAGAAGCAACGAGTCCTACGTCGTATGGTCAGTGTCATTTGGAGGAAACGGGCATCCGAACCCCGGCGACAACCTCGTGCTCGCTGCGAGGCCTGCTGGGAATCTGGTGTTGAAGTCGGTGAAGGTTCTCGGGGTTCTGCGTGGACTGTTTGACGGAATACTAGGAGTAAGGGGACTTCTGAAAGACTCGTTCAACGTCGACTCCGGTACCTTGGGGCTTGTAAACGTAGCAAAGGGTCTGGATCCTGTTAATGTTGCCAACCTGTTGAAGAAGGATTTCATTCAGCTAGGCATGCAGACCATAGTTATCGAAGTGAGTATTGAACAAGGAGAGAGGATTTTCCTATCATTCTTCGGATTGTTCGAAGGCTACCTAGCTTTGGGCTTGGTCGTTGGAGTTGCGGGCGTCGGAATTATATCGATACGCTCGGTTGTCGAACGGAGGAATGAGATAGGTATTCTTCGCGCCCTAGGCTTCAGAAAGAGAATGGTCATGTTAGCGTTTCTTGTTGAGAGTAGTTACATTGCGCTTCTGGGAATCATAATCGGAGTTTCGCTAGGCGTAGACTTAGCTTACGCGTTTACGGCCCAGCCCAACTCGGGCCTCTCTTTCGTGATCCCTTGGACGCAGATTATCGAAATCTCGGTGGCATCATACGCATTGGCGATGTTGTCCGTGATCAGCTCGGCCCGCAAGGCTTCAAGGATTCCACCCGCGGAAGCCCTTAGATACACTGAGTAGCCTTAGATCTACTTTCCTCTAGTCCTCTTCGTGGTTTCGCTCGCGGCTTCTTTGAGGAGCCTGTTGGTGCTCTCTGTGCTTCCTCCGAGCTTGAGGGTTTGTTCGTGTTGATCGGATAGTCGTTTTGTAGCCTCGATGAGATCGGTGCGACGCGTCTGTTCAGCATTCGCAGATAATTGGTTCATTGTTTTGGTGGCTTCCTTTAGTTGTCCCGCGGCTAGATGCTGGTAGTATTCTTCTAGCCCTTGGTAGTATGTGAATTCCGAGGTGAGGTTGTTGTTGATTCCTTCTGAGAATTGCTCATCGTTCTTGGCCAGTCTGACCTCGACCGGGGCGTTGATGGTCTTCTTTTTGTCATCGATTGTGTCAGAGTATGTGACTTGAATGTTGAGTAGTCTCCCGTTGAATCCTGCGGGTATTGGGACTCGGCCCCAGATTTTTGCGACTGTTTCTACGGCATTGATTGATACCGGTGGGCCTTTGTAGTTGAGGATCTTGACATCGGGGGTTCCAAAATCTACGTTTATGTTTCTGGCGCCGACCTCGTTTACTGCGCTCTCCTGCATCAGGCTGGGGAGTTTGAGTTTCTGGGCGTCGGTGATGTTGTGGAGCGTTCCGCCGGATGCGTCGGCGAGAGCCTTCAAGATGGACTGGTTGTAGTCTGCGCCGATCCCGAATTCGATCATCTGGAATCCCGTGGGCATTTTTAGTTTCGAGTACTGTTCGGGTTTGGTGACGTCGGTGGGTTCGCCATCCGTTAGGAGGACGATCCATCCTGGGAGTCGGCTCTTTTGTGCTATTTCGAACGCTGATTGGAGCGCAGCGTAGAGAGCGGTCAACCCTGAGGCTCTGATCTTGGGAATAACCTCTGAAAGCCTGGTTTCCGGATAGGCTTGGACTGTGCTTGAAAACAAGACGACAGAAACTATGTTTCCCGAGGGAATACTCTTCACGTATTCCTGGGCACCGTTCTTTGCCAGCTCGATTTTCTGGCCGTCCATCGACTTGCTAGTGTCGAGCACTATTATGTGGTGGAACCCTTTCGCTTCGGTGCGCCTCTCGGCGACGAGCGTGATCTTGAATATCGCGTCTATCTTGGAGTCGAACGAGTATGAGTGGCTGAGCTCGGTTCTTGCCGACAGTGTCATAGTCTGATCTGCTCCATTTTGTCGCCGTCGAGAACCAATACGCCTGCGGACCCGCCGTGATATTTGCTGGAAAATATCGTGATCACCTTTCCACCAAGGTCTTCTCTGAAGCCGTCAACGACCTCGTGGCCTCTGATGATTCCTTTTAGCGCGTTGTTAGCTAGGAACTTTTCTGTTACGTCGCTTCCGTAGTAGTATGCTCCGTCTCCTCGTACGCTTGGCAGGAAGCCATCTATCATGTCTCTGGGGTCGTTCCAGAGCAGTTGGAACGCCGTCGGGTCGTCAGGGTTCAGGTCGGGAAATGGTAAGTCTGCTATCTGGGATACGGTATCAAGTGTGGTGGCTATTCCGCCATGGAGGCAGAGATAGTTGTTCACAACGACAGCGTAGGGCATGGCCTGGAAGAACTCTTTGAAACTATCATAACTGGCCTCACCTAACTTCTCTGTAACCTCTTCGAGAAAGCCGTAGTAGGGGTTCGTCAGAGGGCTCTCATGATTTCCCCTCAACATTATGATCTTGTTAGGGTCGTCTAGAAACTTTGAAGCGATTAGTCCGAGGTTCTCCACGCCGGTCTCTCCCCTGTCAACGTAGTCGCCTAGGAAGACAACTAGGTCGGCATCGCTGTAGAATTTGTCGAATACCGTTTGTGTAACATCAACCGCGGTATGCGTGTCTCCGACGAAGATGACTCTGTTCACGTCTCTGGGCTCGAGGAGTGGTTTTCCCATTTTCTCCTTTGCCTCTCTGATGAGCTGGGGAGTTTCCAGGGCTTCAATCATTCACTCGTGAGCCTCACGATAGTGCCGGTACCGAACTTTACTATACTGTTCGGTTTAACCTCGACGCTATCGTGAACCTGCTGGAATTCCTTTCCGTTGTAGAGGAATGTGCCGTTCTTGCTGTTCAGGTCTTTCAGCATCAGCTTTGCCCCGTCCATTGTGAGTTCCGCATGTTTTCTCGAGACTTCTTGATCTGGTATGACGACCACGTTTTCGGGACTACGTCCGATACTGACGACTGGGAAGTCGTCGAACTCTATCGGGACCTTTGACTTGATGAGGGATTGGGCGGGAGTGTTCACGAAAACCATGTAGTATCGTCCGTGCCCGATCGCTGGGGTGGTGGCCGATGGGCTGAATGGGGTGTATGGGGTAGGGGTTGGCAGGAAGGGGGTAATTTCAGGTTCTGGCAATGGGGGCTCCGGATTTTTCTCACTAGTGTCGAAAGAGAAAATTGTCGGTTCAGGGGGTGTTTCCTCAGCATCTATCTTCTCAGGTTCTGAAGCTTCTAGCGGTTCAGGTTCTTCTAGTTCCTTCGGTTCCTGTTCTTCTAGTGGTTCTGGGGCCTTCGGGGTCGCCGTGTCTCCAGCTCTGGCTCCACCGCATGATATGCATGCTTGTTTAGAGTCAGGATTGTCGGCCCCGCACGCTGAGCACGTCCAGATGAGAGTCTCCGCGGACTCCGCATCCAGATCAGGGTCTTTCTGCTTCGACTTACGCTTCATAGATGGACGCTTCATGGCTGCACTCTTCGGTTCTACTGCGTTGCGGGCATGTAATTGCGCTGGAACGAAAACCGCCCGGTGTCGGTCACACCGTTGATTACTAGGAATTTGAGTATGGCAAGTCTACCTTTAGGAAGGCGCTTGCTCCGCGTTGCCGCAGTTGAAGAAAGCCCGCAGGCTTCCCTTCACGCGGGACTCTTTCGGACCATTTCTCACCGTAGTGCTCTCTGTGCCGATCGCCTTTCTCTTCGGTCTAGGAATACAAGGTGATCCCTCAGCGTACATCATCGGGCTGGTCAGCCTCGGCGTTCTGACGTCTCTGGATCTGCGAGGCGGGATTCCAAGGGTCGGGGTCGGATTCGTTGTTTCGTTTCTCGCTTCTCTTTATGTCATTGGACACTCAGTCGCTGGACAAGGCCTGTCGCCGTTGTCGTTTGGGGATCTATCCCTACTCCTCGTTGCCTTTCCACCCTCAATCGCGGTCCTCGTGGCGGGACTTCTCTTCTCGCGGGCGACACCCTACAAGATGATCAAATCAAACGTCGTTGCCTCGGTCGCGTTGGCGGTTGGGCTCGGCTTGGGGTCGGCTTTGAAGGCGGGTTCGGCTTTGTCAATAGACTCGCTTACTATACTGTTCTTCATCGCGCTTGGTGCAGCCGCGAACATTGTCCAGATGGTTCTCTTCCATTTCCTCGACAAGGTGTGGCGCACCAAGAATCTCTCGATGTCAATGATGCCTACCGCTTTCTTCACGTTCAATCTGTTGGCCGTCCTCGGGTTTGTCGCCTCTCAGGATCTTAACCAGCTCTACCCGTTCGTTTCATCTCTCGGGTTCTTGCCTGCATTGGCGTTGGTCGGAGTTGGCTCTAACAATCTCGCGCAGAGAATATCGCTGGGACCCAGCCTTGGACCAACAATTAGCATAACGGGAGCACCGATCCTTCGACAGGGCAAAGAACAGACAATCAAGATCGCCACCCATTTTAGTGGGCATGCGATGAAAATGGCTAGGATCGTAGCGACAATTACAAGGCCTGGAGGTAAGATCGAGTCCCTGAAGGTATCTCAGGTTTCGGCTGGAGAGTACAGCGCGCACTATAGGCCTGGAGGCTCAGGCAACTATGCTGTGCATATTACTGCTACAAGCAAGGAACACCAGACAGCCAGTCAATCATTTTCCTTCGATGTCCAATCGCCTCAGTCAAGTCCTCCTCCCCCGGCATCAAATCCACCTCCTCAGATTCGTCCGCCGCCTCCGCCTCCCGTAATGCCCTCACTTGTGCAACTCCCTCCACGTCCTTCGATACCCTTTGTCAAGGGAAACCTTCCACGCTTGGATAATTGGGACCCGAGAGTCTGGGTCGGCCAGGAGGTTCACAGTTACAAGATAACTGAGCATCTCGCCACGGGGCTCACCGGTTATGTTTTCCGTGCTAGCTTCGGGCAGGCGGGGACTGAAATGGCGATAAAGATTCCTATCCTCAGAACCGGGGCAGGGGCCGCTGCTCTCGAAGAAACCATGTCAGAGGCCACACGGCTCTTGGAACTGTCGGAGCAGTCGAAATATGTCGTCCAGCTCAGGGGAATCTTAGTTGACCGACTCAACATTCAGGAGATTGTGAGAGGCGATACGCAATTGTATCTGCGCAGTCCTCCCGCGATAGTAATGGAATTGATGAAGGGCGGGGCTGCCAAGGGACTTCTGGAAGATGCGTCGTACGACTCGTTGTACTATTCCGAGAAGTGGGGTGGTATTGTCATGCTCATCGGCTATATGATAGCTACTGGACTGGAGACAATTCACAACGCGGGCTTCGTACATCTTGACGTCAAGCCGCAGAACATTCTGTTCAACCTCAAACCCCCGGCCACTGGACAGGAGATGAGGGATCAGATGAAGTCTGGAACTCTCGTCCCGAAGCTAGCTGACCTCGGTTCCGCCGTGCGTATCGGAGGAAAAGTCGGCCAGTTCACATCGGAATATGCTCCCGGCGAACAAGTCTTGGGGGATAGCACGGCATCTTCCATGGACATCTACGCGCTGGGAGCTACACTATACAATATGCTGACGAAGACCCCTGTGAATTCCAAGAAGCTGATCGAGTTGATGAACACGATGACAAGTAATCCCGGGTCTGGTAGAACGGCGAGCGATCTGAAGTCGGCTTGGAACTCGTTCAACCCTGATTTCGATAGGATTGCCAAGCTCGCATCATCGGTTCCTGTCCTCAAGAAAATGTTGGATAAGGACCCTCGGCACAGGCCATCTGCCGGGTCTGCAGCTGCTTTGCTCCGAGACCTCGGAGACAAGACGCTATCCTAGATGATCGATCGAGAGCGTTGACGGAGCGATCTCGCGGATAGTCTGGGACACTCAACCTAGGAAAATGCTGAAGTACGCTGGCTCGTTGAAAATTGTTCAATGCGTAGCTGTCCTATTTGCGGAAAAGAGGTCCAGGCGGCGACGGCGTACTGCCCGTCCTGCGGCACAGACCTTCGACAGATCTCAGCTGGTCCCACGATGCCGACCGGAAGCTATCCGCCAGCCTATTCCTATCCACAGCAAGGAACGATGATTCCGGCAGGAGGCCAGTCGCATAGTCATAGAAAGTACATTCTGGCAATCGTCGCCGTAGGCATAATTGCTCTCCTAATAGGCGGATTGATCGGTTACTCACTCCCGATACCGCCCGACTTCACTACTCTAACTGGAACAGTTACTCTGAGCAGCCAATTTAACGGAGCTCCCCACCTGATAATATTCGACAGTTCCGCCACGGGCAATCTGAGCTCGGCTGTGTTCCCTAACCACTCTTACGCGGTCAATCTCCCTATCGGAGGACCAGCATATTCTGTCACAATCGAGTGGCAGAACCTAACGAGCAGCCCCAGTATAGCAGCCCACTGGTGCAACGCCTCTCCGAGCACTTTCAGTTCGTCTAATTCCAACGCTACTCAGAACTTTAGTTGCTAGATAACTCTACGAGACAAGAATGGAGCAGATAGATTGAGGATTTGAGGTGGACCGCGGCGTGATCGAAACCCGTCTTCTTTGATTTTGAGGGAGTTCGATGTGTTCTAGAGAAGGGTGATGCCGGGACCCTACCGTGTGGGCTGCGAAACATTGTACTCGAGCTTTTGTTCTCCCTGGACTTTGAGCTCGCAGTATTTGTAGAGCGCATCATAGGTTGGGAACTGAAGTCGCATGTTGTCGAAGTCGTCCTTGGCAAGGTTTCGGAAACCGTGCGCTATAGCTTCGAGACCAGCTGATTCAGGTGGGGCATCGGGAATCTTCGCATCAGCTCCTCTGACTATCCTCGCTAGCTCCAAGAGCGCAGGATCCTTGAGTTTGTACTTCCTAATGATAGCGTCGAAGCTGACGTATTCCTTGCCGTCCTCTTTGTAATGCGTAAGTTCTATGCCCTTGGCGTCGTACGGTATCGCCCCTGTTTCCTTGACCACTCGGGATATATTTTCCGGGGGGACGAAGAGGAATTCCGGACTCTTATCTACGAACTTCTTGATCAGCCAGGGACAGGCTATCCTGTCAACTTTTGCTTTTTCTCGGGTGACCCATTTCATTCATTTAACACCCATAGACGTTCTACATGGATAGAAGATCTCCCATATGAGGCTAACTCACCAACCCCAAATGCCGCGCGGATTTCCCTTACTGAACCAGTCAGGTTGAAGTTTCTTTATGCCAAGGAGAACCACAAGTTTGAGATTCACATGGAGCTTGAATGGTTGCCCACCCAGAAACAAATCTCCTCTCGTTAGTAGAGGGCACCCAAGTTCCAGGACCTAGAATAACAAGCAAGGGCCGCTGTTTGCCTTTCGACTGGATGACTAAAGACGGAAAAGTTGTCCTCATCGAGAAAGCGGTCCGCACAGTCCCCTATGGTTTCTTAGGAGTCCTTTTTTCAGTTTACCTGAGCCAGTTAGGTCTCGACGCCTTTCTCATAGGCATGGTCCTGGCCTTGACGGTTGCTTCGAGTGCGATCTACACTCTCGTCGCAAGCGTATTCGCTGACCGCCTCGGCCGCAAGCGGACATTGATCTTCTTCGCGCTTACTGACGCGCTGGCTGGCGCTATTCTCTTCTCTTCAGATTCTTTGTGGGCGCCAGTAGCTGCCGGGATTGTAGGCAACATGACTGTGGGAGCGGGAGAGGTTGGCCCTTTTCTGACATTGGAACAGGCGATTCTTCCAGGAGCGTCTTATAGCAGGCGGAGAACCCTGGGGTTTAGCGTCTACAATCTTGTAGGGTACGTTTCATCTTCAGCCGGAGCCTTTCTGGTCGGCCTCCCTCAATACATCGGTCCTGGTATTGGAGGATATCGCCCTCTGTTCTTGGCATATCTTGCGTCAGGCTTGTTGGGAGCATATCTCTACTCTAAGCTCTCGACAAGGATCGAGAAGGAAAAGACCGCCACCCCGAGGATCAGCGTCTTGTCTGAGGCCTCGAAGCCAGTCGTAAGGAGATTGTCAGCATTGTTCGCGTTGGACTCGTTCGGTGGAGGCTTCATCGGCATAAGCATACTCTCGTACTATTTCTACGAGAGGTATTCTTTGCAGCTCAGCTCGCTCGGATTGCTGTTCGCCGGCACGCAGATCATAACCGCAATCTCGTTTTTGATTGCTGAACGTATCGCTCGCCAAATTGGCTTGATCAAGACAATGGTCTACACTCATATCCCATCAAATCTTTTGTTGGCGTTCATACCGTTTGTCTCTTCGGCTCCAATCGCTGTTGGTCTACTTCTCTCTCGGCAATCCCTCTCTCAAATGGATGTGCCTACTCGTCAGTCATACCTGATGAGTGTTGTGCCAGAATCTGACCGCACCCCTGCTGCTGGGTTCACTAATGTTTCCCGGAGTATCGCCCAGACTTTTAGCCCCTCAATCGCCGGCTACGCCATCGCCACGCTGTGGCTGGGATCTCCATTCATTATCGCAGGTGGACTAAAGATGGCCTATGACCTGTCCCTCTACAAGATCTTCCACAGGTTGAAACCGCCTCAGGAAGACTAGGTGAGTAGGTGCAGTCTTGGATTCCAGTGACGGATTCTTTGTACGAAGGCAAGGTTTTCGGACCACGCTTCCAGCATGTGTACCGAGAAGGGATGAGAACTGTCTGATCTGTTTGCGCTTCTAGTACAAATCGTCAGCGTCGTCGCCCTTTGGGCAATTGTTGGCGAGTTGTTTCGTCGAGGGCTCATTGCGATAGCCAAAAAGGCAGGCGCTTCCAGGCAGCTTGTCAGGAACATCCGTGATGGTGTCCGGATAGCCTGGATTGTAGTCGCCGTTGCCGCTGTCTTGATAGTTACGGGTATCGCTTCCGAGTTTCAGGCTCTGACCGTGACAGGGTTGGCAGGCCTCACAATTTCCTTGGCCCTTCAGACAACCCTTTCCAATATTATTGCGGGTGTACTCCTCTTCTCGGATAAGACACTTCGATTGAACGATGTCATTTCGTACAGCGGGATAAAGGGCACTGTTGTCAGGGTGGGTCTGAGGTCGACCCTGATCAGGACTCAGGAGGGAAACATTGCGATAATCGGCAACAGCACACTGATGAGTGGACCCTTCATCAACTATTCGGCCGAAGAACGTCTCGTCGGAAAACCCTGAGACCAGTTTCTAGAAAAGGGACGTGTTGAAGATCACTGAACACTCTCGTTTCTTGCTCCCCCTCCGTCGCCCTCTCCTCGGGACAGGGAGGCAAGGATCGCGCGAACGAGGTCTCTTGCAGATTGGGGTGTCAGTTCTACTGCGATCCTATATTCTGGCCCAGCCGTCTCGCTGAGGAGGTCAATGATTACGGCTCGTTCAGCTCGGGCGTGATCGGGATGGTCATAGGAAACGCTCGCCTGGTCTAGAGGGAACCAGCCATTTGGGCCCTTACCGTTTCCCGAGACTCTTGCGTTCTCGACGATCCCGGTGCACATGGTTTCTCACATCATCCTTCCTGACAAAATGATTGTCAACGTTTGTCAGTTGTCCCAAGGTATTTTTCGAAGAAAGCCCAAACCTTGTTCCAGCCATCGACAGCCTGTTCTTGCCTATAACCCGACTTGTCGTAGTAAAAAAAACCGTGGCCGGCTTTCGGGTACATGTGAAACTCGTATGTCTTCCCATACTTCTTCAACTCTTGCTCATGTTGGGCAACCTGTTGCGGGGTCGGGAACTGGTCCTCCTCGCCGAATAGCCCGAGAAGCGGGCATGACAAATCCTTCGTATAGTCTATGGGTGCAACGGGATACTTGGGGGTCAATTCCTGCTGGGACATAACCACTCTTCCGCCCCAGCAATCCACGACGGCATCGAAACCCTTGGTTCTGCAGGCCACGAGAAACGCTTGTCTCCCACCCGAGCACGTGCCGAATACTCCAGCCTTGCCATTACTCTGCGGGAGAGATTTCAGATATCCCAAACTTTCTGTCATATCGCCTACGACATCATCATCGGGCACTCCTCCTGCCGCTCGTGCCTTAGCAGCAATATCCTCTGGCGCACCGTGGCCGAATTGGTAGTAGATGTTGGGGCTAATTGCTAGGTAGCCATGGTGGGCGAACTTTCGAGTGGTCTCCCGATACCATTCGTCCCAACCAGGGGCGTGATGGATTAGCACAACTCCAGGGAAGGGTCCTGAGCCCAGAGGCCGTGCGAAGTACGCGTTGATAATCGTGCCATTATGTCCCGGAACCGTTACGGTTTCTGCTATCATCCCTTCGTACATATCAGTCCGATACTTGTGCATGTTCGATGCTCGCCCGTTGTGGACGGAGAAGGGTAGGTTTGTTTAGCTTTTCCTCAAATTGTTTGACGAGCATGTCAAGAGGGGCGGCTATAGGGGAGGCGGTTTCGACGAGGCCTAGTCATTTTCGCCAAGCTACTCCTTGTGATAGTCGGATTCTGACGTTCCTCGATGGCCCTTAAGTACTCGATTGCAAATTCGAGCGTTTGGATTGTAATGCAGGCAACTGCTCAAGCTGGAAGGGCTGTCCAACAGGTCAAAGAATACGACCTATTTCTTGACATCGATTTTGACGCTCTGAAATTCTCAGGGAAAGTAAGAATCGACATGAGCTCTACTGGAGACATCAGCCTCGACGCATTAGGTCTAGAGGTTACGAGCGTCAAAACCAGTGGTCGAACCGTTCCGTTCAAGCATCACGGAAATGTCGTGGATATTCAGATTGGCCAATTCTCCGGTATGCTAGAAGTTGAATACCAAGGAAAGGTCTCTGAGAGCCTGACCGGGTTCTACAAGGCTCCATACGGAGACAAGTACGTTCTGACGACACACTTTGAAGCGGGACATGCTCGTAGACTTCTGCCTTGCATCGATCATCCAGCCTACAAGGCAGACTTTAGACTAACAGTACGCGCGAGAAGTGACCTCTCTGTAATCTCGAACATGCCAGTTGAATCCGAGAGGAGGGAGGGGAACAAGAAGACGGTAATTTTCCAGAAGACTCCGAAGATGTCAACTTATCTTCTCTACGTTGGAATCGGCAGGTTCGAGGAGGACAAGAACCGCCATAACAAAACAGAGTTGTATACAGCCTCTGTTGTCAAACCTGATGGCAAGATCAAGACCGGTCTCGCCTTCGAGGCAGCGCAGAAATCTCTAGAATTCTACGAAAAGTATTTCGGTATTCCATATGATCTGCCCAAGCTCCACTTAATCGCTGTCCCCGAGTTCGCTTATGGGGCGATGGAGAACTGGGGCGCGATAACCTTCCGAGAGATCTTGTTGCATGCCGACAAGGACACGAGCACCTCGACTAAGAAGAGCATCGTTGAAGTAATCGCGCACGAGATTGCTCACATGTGGTTCGGTGATCTCGTCACGATGAAATGGTGGGACGATCTCTGGCTCAACGAGAGCTTCGCGACCTTCATGGCCTACAAAGTGGTCGACTGGGCATATCCACAATGGAAGATTTGGCAAGACTTCGTCAAGAACAGCACAGGTGGAGCGATGGCTCGAGATGCTCTGAAGAGCACACATCCCATCGAGGCCAAAGTCCGCTCTCCAGAAGAGGTTGAGGAACTGTTCGACGAGATTAGCTATGGCAAGGGTGCTAGCATTCTTCGAATGATCGAAGCATACATAGGTCCCGACGAGTTCCAGAAGGGTGTTAGCAACTATCTGAAACAGTTCCGTTATTCCAACGCAGCCGGCCGCGACCTGTGGAACCATCTTCAGCAAGCGTCGGGTGTTGACGTTAGCCGCGTTATGGAGGAGTGGATCAGCAAGGTCGGATACCCAGTTGTCAAAGCTTCGCTGTCGCACGGCAACCTAGTGCTGGAGCAGGAGAGGTTCTTGCTATCCGGGTCCAGAGAGCGCCAGACTTGGCCTATCCCTGTCTCAATACTGATAGACGGAAAGACTCAGCAGCTCTTGCTTGACAAAGAGAAAGCTGACGTCAGAGTTTCCAATCCAAAATCCGTGAAGCTCAATGTTGAACGAACCGGTTTCTATAGAGTCGACTATCGTGGCGGCGATCTACAATCACTCGTCTGGGCCAGCAAGCTCTCCGGGCTCGACCGGTATGGGCTTGCAAACGACGCTTGGGCCTTCCTCAACTCCGGCAACATGAGTTGGAAAGAATACCAGAGCCTCCTCGAACGATTCTCTAAAGAAGAAGAGTATCTACCTGCCTTTGAGGTGTCTGAACGGCTCACCACCTTATTCCAGATTGCCCCGAGAAAGATCGTCGATCTCTCGCGAAGGTATCACAAGTCACAGCTGAGAATACTTGAGGGGAAAAAGGACGAGAACAGCTCCCTGCTCAAGGGAACCGTCGCTGTACGACTCGCTCTCCTAGATGATACATACGCACAAGAGGCGGGGGCGAAATTCAAGGAACTATCCACAGTAGAACCGGATATGAAACGAGCGGTGATCGTAGGTTATGCAAGATCGTCCGACGATTACGACGGGCTCATCGAGCAGTACAATAAGAGTACCACAGACGAGGAACGCCTCAGATACTTGGAAGGACTCGCCAGTTTCAAGCGACCTGACTTAGTCAGAAAAGTTCAGGACTGGGCGATGGCCGGCAATGTGAAGCGTCAAGACATCGGGCGTGGACTACTCCAGTTCGCCACCTCAAACCCGGATGCACACGCCGTTACTTGGGAATGGTTCAAGGACAATGTTGAGAAGCTTGACAAGATGTACGAAGGGACAGCCACACTCTCCGCCTATATGCGTGCATACATCTCGATCCTAGGAGTCGGTCGGGTCGGGGAAGTCGAGAAATTCTTCAGCGAACATAGACTAGCTGGAGCAGACGCAACACTTGAGAGGCTAAAGATTAACGATCGGCTTGCAAAGGAGATAACAAAAGCTTAGACTTCAGAGTCGCCTAAACGCCGCTCCAGTCAGACAGGCTCAGATAGAGACGTTCTAACTCTAATTTCGTCCTAGACTATCAGGAACGTTCTCGCAAGCTCAAGAATTCTGCACAAGTAGTATCGAAGCGCTTTTGAGACAGCCTTCCCCTCGGAAGCATGACGCGTCGGAGTAGAGTTAGGATTCTTGTCTGATAGGGTGGATTCCGCGGGCGGTTACAAGCCCATCAGCGATTATGGGGTCATCGGAGATATGCACTCAGCAGCGCTCGTTGGACTTGACGGTTCCATTGACTGGTACTGTGCGCCGAGGTTCGACTCTCCCAGTGTGTTCGCGGCTCTGCTCGACTCGCAAAAGGGAGGCAGATTCCAGCTGTCTCCGACGGGGAAGTTCACGACAAAGCAGAGCTATGGAGGCGACACGAATGTGTTGGCGACCACGTTCGATTCTCGAGAGGGACGCATCAGGCTTACAGACTTCATGCCTTGTTTCATGGAGAAGGGAGAGCTGAAAGGGTTTCAGGAACTCCACAGAATTGTCGATTGCCTCGATGGTGATCCTGGGCTTAGAATTACTTTTCAACCACGTTTCAACTATGCTCGCGGAAATACGATCATACGAGAAACCCGAGACGGATGCTTGGCGAGGAATCAGAGACACCACGTCAGTCTAGCCTCGTCCGTAAAGCTACTTGTCTCAGACAAGGATCTACTGGTCAACGATTTCAGGCTGTCCCGAGGTCAGAGAATCGTCTTTGTCCTCAAGTGGGGAAACAGCTCGCCAACACCTGCGGCGAGATATGAAACGAGTAGGAAGCTATCCAAGACATTATCCTACTGGAAACGATGGGTTAGTCACGTCAAGTACCGGGGCCCGTATCGGGCACATGTCGTAAGATCATGCCTCGTGCTGAAAATGCTACAGTATGCTCCTACCGGGGCTATGGTGGCGGCTGTTACCACCTCTCTACCGGAGAGTATTGGTACGCTGCGGAATTGGGACTATCGATATTCTTGGATCAGGGACAACGCTCTTTCAGTCTGGGCGTTAAGTGAGGCTGGAGCCACAAGGGAGGCCCAAGATTACACTAGATGGATGATCAATGTTCGACGGCATTCCAAGGAGAGGTTGCAGATAATGATGGGCATTGGAGGTGAAAGGGAGATCCCGGAGATTACCCTGGACCATCTTGAAGGCTACCGGCGTTCGAGCCCAGTGCGGGTCGGCAACGCGGCGTACAAGCAGTTGCAGTTGGACATATACGGTATTCTCGCTGATTCCATGTATTATCTGCATCGCGCGCTAGGATGGACAACCAAGCAAGTATACGAAAATCTGGTAAAGTATTCTGCTGATCAGGCGGCAGCGGAATGGGAAAAATCCGACAGCGGAATATGGGAGATGCGTGAGGCGAGATCGTTCGTGGAGTCGAAGATGTGGTGCTATGTCGCCCTCGACCGGGCGATGAAGATAGCTCGAGAACTAGGATACGACGAAGACTGGCGGAGATGGGAGCCCGTGAAGAAGAAGATCAAGAGTCAGATTCTGTCCGATGGATGGTCAAGCAAGAAGAAGGCTTTCACGATGGTTCTCGGGGGGGACGACCTCGATGCAGCTAATCTCCTCATGCCCCTAGTGGGGTTTCTGCCGGCTAGGGATCCCAAGATGACCTCGACAATCCAGCGCATCCGAGAAGAGCTATCCAAGGGCGATCTAGTCTACAGATACAACGTGGATGATGGCCAACTGGGAAAGGAGGGGGCTTTCACTGTGTGCAGCTTCTGGATGGTAGACTGCCTAACACGGCTAGGGAAGTTAGGTGAAGCAGAGGGACTGTTGAATCAGTTATTGAAACGAGCTAATCACTTGGGATTGTACTCCGAAGAGATTGATCCTGACACCGGTGAAGCATTGGGGAACTTTCCGCAAGCCTATACTCACATGGGTTTGATAACAGCCTCCGTTCGTCTCGAGGAGGCACGTCGAAAGACCGGGTTCATGCGCTATGCCCGTGCTCTATCTAACAGAATCAGTGGCTAGTGAGCACCCCGGATAGGGAAGAGCTTCTACGACTTGCCGGTCTTGTACAGATCAGTGAGAAGTTGGATGACTTCCCGATGGTTTCTCAGGTTGAACCTTGCATAGGATTTCGCAAGTCCTACCTTGATCGAATAGGCCTGATCTGGAATCGCCTCGAAGAGGTCTTCGTCAGCCCAATCGTCACCCATAGCCAACACGAAGTCGAAGTTCGTCTCTGCGAGAAGCAGCTTCGCGGCCATACCTTTGTTTATTCCAACGTTTCTCACCTCTATTGACTTACTGCCCTGTAATACTTGGAGGTCCGTGTTTTCAGTGAAATAGGACAATTCGTCCGCAAGTTCTTTTGATCGTACGTATGCGAGTTCTGGGTCTGCTGCTCGGAAGTGCCAGACGAGGGAGAACTCCTTTTCCTCCAAGAGAGATCCTGGCAGTCGGTCTTCATACCCTCTAAGGGTAGGTCGCACCTTCTCCTTCCAGTTGCTTTCTACCTTTATCGTCGGAACCCAGTCTTTGCCTCTTTGTCTGATCCAGGCTCCATGCTCAGCGACGATTCCTAGATTGAGGGCCCCGAACCAATCCTGCAAGAGACTTCGATTGCGTCCGCTGATTATTACCAGGTTGTTCCGTGGATCTTCTGAGAGCGCGTTGAGGACGGCTAGCAAGGTCTTTTCAGGGACTGCTGTTTCGGGACGTGCCTTGAATGGCGATAATGTCCCGTCGTAGTCTAGAAAGAGTATCCTGCTGCGTGAGGTGTCATAATCTCTGATCATCTTCTCTCTAGTCGCAGCGTCAAGTAGTTTGGCACTGAACTTCTCCTGTTGTTGTTTGATCGAGTGTAGTTTGCCCATGAAGTCCTGGCCCCATTTGATGACATCGTAGCGCTCCAGTCTGGTCTGCATTGCTTGGTTGCGGCGTACTTGCTCATCTTCAGGCATCTCAAGGGCGGTCTTGATGGCGTCTACTATTTCGGAGGTGTCGTTGGGGTTAATGATGAGCGCCTCGCCAAGCTC
>VBBD01000079.1 GCA_005882895.1 Candidatus Bathyarchaeota archaeon
CTCCCGAATCGTCCTTGACCTTTTTCACTTTCTTGGCGGGGACTGCGGCGTCTGGAGTCTGTGGGGCCGGTGCCGGTTCGTTTGGTTGTGACATTTTCTTTTTTCCTAACCTTTCGGCTGCATGGTGTCTAGGATGAAGAGGAACATTACGCCGCATATTGGTATGAGTATGAAGGCTAGGAGGTACATGAAGGAGAAGACGTCCACTCCTCCCAGGTTTCCTCCGATGGAGGCCATGATCGAGAGCATGACGACGAGCATTAGTGGGAAGGCGATGAGCATGAGCACGTAGGTCTCAGCGATGATTCCTAGTGAGTCGAGGAATGATTGGACGGAGAGAGCGCGTTTCTGGAAAAGGTGGTCTGTTATGCCTTGGAAGAACTTCTTCATGTCCCCACCGGTCCGGATGACCCCTGCGAAGCCTCGGAGAAGGTCTTGGTAGTTTGTCGAGGGCGAGCGCTCTACCTCCGCGTTCATCGCGTTGATGACGTCGTAGCCTAGAAGGTCGATTCTTCCGATGACGTTTGCAATCTCGTCGGAGAGCATGAACTTGGGATCTTTCTCTGCAGTGGACCTTAGGATTCGCTCAGGGGTGACGCCTGCGGACGCGAGCACCGTCATGTAGCTTGACGTGAATGGTAAGAACTGGTCAAGTCGATTTCTTCGAGATCCCACTTTCATGTACGGGAGCATATAGAACACTCCTAGAATGACAACGCCCGTCATTACCGCTAGGCCGATGGAGAGTATGACCTCCAGGAGGATGGAGGTTATTGTGAAGCTGAGCCCTAGGGAACTTGCGAGTCCTAAATTGAGGATGAGGAACCATACGAAGAAGGAGATGCCTCCTCCAAGCATGGCGGCGAAGACCATGCTGCTGACGTAGGCTTTGAAGCCGATCTTCATTCCAGCGAGGGAGAGTACCGTTTTGAGGCCGCCGAAAACCCCAAGGAGTTTGCCTATCCTTCTGCCCAGTAATCCATAGGTGAAATAGGAGAATCCCTCTTTCTCGACCGGAAGAGCTGGTCCGCCTTTCTTTCCTTTCTCGGTCTGTTCGAGGAAGCGTCGCATTCTGGTCCTGTAGTCTCCCATGTGGAGTACTGCTTTTTCGTAGACGAAGCTGCTGTAGATGGCGCCTAGTGGCGACAGCAGTGCTATTTCAATAATCAGCCACGGCGGGCTGCTGGCGACCAGGGGGAAGAACATGTTCGAGAGAATGGCCAAGGGGACGGACAGCGGGATGCTGATGAACCATTTCCGTTTTTTCAGCGCGGGGATGTTGAAGTTGTACAGTATTCCGAAGAAGGACCCTGCTATGAGCAAATAGGTGATTGGGACAAGTTGCTGAATATCGCCAGTGTTCGGGTCTGTGTACCAAGTGCAACCGCAGTACGCCCCCATTCCTCTGAACAGCAAGGTGACGAAGGAGAGCACGACTGTCGCTCCCACCCACGCCTTGCTAGTCTCAAAGATGCTCTTCTTTACAGAGTAGAGACCTAAACAAACCACTGCCAGTAGTCCGAGCCCTACTGTGAGAATGTCGTTCGAGTTTGTCGATAGGATCTGTCCGAGCGGTCCCAGGAAGGGGACGATAGGGCCTATCAGGCTCATGGCGAGGTGCCTCCAGTGGGCTGTACCATCTTCTCCCGTTTGACCCGGTCGAGCAGTTGTTGCGGGTTGACGTAGTATGTGCGTATGACTTCGACGACGTCTTTGAAGTCGCGTATGTTGTTACGCACCATCCACTCGAGGACGAGGCGTCTGTTGTTGAGCTCCTCCATCACTTCCTCGTGTTTGTAACCATGGCGTTTCATGATGTTCTCTAGAACGTAGCTTCGTCCGTAGAACACATAGGTGTCCGTCTTTGGATTCCACTTGAAGACATCGTTGGTTAGCACGTCCTTCGTCGTAGGATCGAGCCCGACAACCTCGGCGATGTTGACCATACGTCGTACGCTCTTGTCGCCGACTTGGACTCTTGTCTGGACGCCGATGACATCGATGGTTGGGATTAGAGGTCGTGGTATGTTCATGGGTTCGCTTTCGAGACGATGAATGGCTGCTTCCGCAGAATCAGCGTGTAGAGTCGCGAGACCTCCGTGACCAGTGGCGATTGCCTGCATCAATGTGTAGGCTTCGTTGCCTCTGACTTCTCCGACGATGATGTACTCAGGGCGCTGCCTCATGGCGTTCTTGAGCAAGTCGAACAAGGTGATCTCGGATACTTCGCCTGTTACTCCGAATCCTGTTCTGACAACGGATGATAGCCAGTTCTCGTGAGGTAACTGGATTTCAGATGTATCCTCGATTGAGACTATCTTGGCGTTAGGCTTGATGAACATAGCAAGAGTGTTGATGCATGTCGTCTTTCCTGAGGCTGTGCCACCCACAACAATGACTGAGGCCTGTTTCTCAATGATGTACCAGTACCATGCGGCCATCTCAGCAGACATGGTGTTGTAGATTATCAGGTCCGAGCAGGTCAGAGGTCTCTCTCTGAACTTTCGTATGGTGAAAGTTGATCCGCGTCTAGTGACCTCTTTCTCGTAGGTCATTTGGACTCGACTTCCGTCGGGTAGTGTGGCGTCGAGGACAGGTTGGGCGATGGATATGGCGCGGCCTGTCATGTAGCTGAGTTTGAGAATGAACTTGTCGAGCTCTTCCGAAGTGTTGAAGATAACGTCTCAACGAGTTTCCTAATGTAGGCTCCGGCGTTTTCGTTGCTACCTAGTCTCTTAACATCAACGTCTAGCTCTTCGATCAGAAGCTCTCCAATCTCTTTGAGCTTCTTCTTCTCATCATCGCTAAGCTGTACCTCCACTATCTGATACTTGATCGCGCCATCCTCTTTGATGATCCGGGCTTTTGCATAGGGCGCGTTTAGGTCGTATTGATCTAGAACCGGTGTGTCTGATGCCTTTTTCATCAGATCTATAGTCATCTTTTCGTATTCCATCAGCATGCCGACAATGTTGTCGATCTTGTCGGCCTTTTCCGGCTTCGCGGTTTTTGACATGATTATCAGATTACTCTGCCGAATGTTTCGGCCATGACTCCTCTGTCTGTGATTGAGAAGGGCAGGAGCATTGGTCGAAGCTGTGCTCTCCTCATCTTGTAAAACCGAAGTTTGCCTTCTAAGTGCTCAGATTCAAGCTCGAATTCAACAACTACATCAGACATGTGGGACAGGGTGGCTACGACATGTGGATCGTGCATGTCTGACAAGACAGGCATGAAAACGAGACCGTTTCGCTGGTGAATCTGGCTCCCTAGAATCTCCAAAAGCTCACGCACGGATGCGGCATCATGATTGACCAGCAGGTCCGAAAGCGAATCTATCATTACTATGTCTCCTTCATCCAGTTGTGACAGTATCTCCCTCCGCAGTGTCACAAAGAGGTCCGAGCCAAGGCTTCTCGAACCGGGACTCATTGCCCCGGGCCCGAGGAGCCCACCACCCATCGAATGCGCTCCCTGACCTCCTTGTTGGAGGGACTGCACTCTTGGACTGTAAGCGTCAATAAAGGTCCACTGTCTCCCTTGCTCCATTTCGCCGGTATCCCATTCGTAGACCATCATTTCTTCTCTGATGTACGCAGGGTCTCGGACAATTGTGAAATAGAAAATTCGATGTCCCTCCGTGCAAAGGAGATAGGCGATTTGCTGGCAGAAGAGACGGACAGGACCCTCCTGATTGCTGACCAGGAGCACAGTGCTACCGGCCGGAATTCCTCCGCCCAGTTTCTCGTCGAGGCCACCCATGCCTACCCGGATTCGGCGGATTCTCTCTGGGGGTCTGGCTCTAATCAACCTGTTTCGCCTTGAAGATAGCGCGTCTCAAACGCTTGGTGACCTCAGGCTCTGATTTGATTTCGATCCCGTTTTCGGTAATGTGGAAGGGATGTTGATATTGGGAGTGTGATGTACCGCGCATTTTGGGAATCTCGATTTTTCGAGCGCGTACCTTCATGGAGAACGAGTCCTCCTCTAGGGAATTTCCTTGGAGGGCGTTCTGTTCGAGTGTGGTTTCACCGCTGACGCTCTCTTCGAGGTTGTGGTGAAGCCTGATCATTCCGTCGACGACGTATTCCTCGACCGACTTCCGTCCTTGATTGGTCATCTCCGCTTGTCCGCTGACGAGTAGCGTGGTGCAGCCGAAGGACTTGAGAATCATAGTAAGTCTCTGTATGAGGCTTCTAAGATCCACTTGGGTCAATTCCAGACTCATTGCGTCTAGTGAGTCAATGACAACTCTCCGAGCGTTTACAGTTTGTATGGCGGTTTGGATCTCGTATAGTAGCGATTCTAGGGTGAAGGGCCGAGGTACGACGAACCGTTCGGCACTGCTCAGGCCCAACCTGCTGGAAATCGCGTCCAGGACGATAATGTTGCCATTGTCCTCGTATGTCTGGATGTTCCAGCCGAAGCTGTTGTACATGTTTTCTCGGAGCTGCTGAGGGGTCTCTTCTAGCACAACATAGATCCCGTTTTCGTTGTACTTTGATATCCCGTTGTAGAGAAACTGTGTTGAGAAGATCGTCTTGCCCGCACCTGCAGGCCCAGCTAAGAGATAGACTCTGTCACGGATGAGCCCGCCGCCGACGATCTGGTCGAAGCCGGGAATTCCGGACGGTATTCTCTGGAGTTGTTGGAGTTGAGGACGCGCTGGTGGCTGCTCTTGTGGTGGCGGAGTTGGAGCGTATCCTGAGTTGTCGTATCCCTGGTTCTCGTAAGAGCCGGACTCGTATCCGGTGTAGCCCTGTGAGGGGTCGTATTGCGAGGGGTCCTGGTATGAGTAAGGGTCGTTGTTTGCTGGCTGTCCTTGATCATCATAACTCATTAGCCATCCCAGGTCTCACTCAACACGAACCTGGATACCCGCTCGTAGTCTTCATGTCGAGGAACGGGATAGTCTCACCCTGTGTTAGGCCCCGGTAGGTGTAGTAGAAGCCGATGAACATGATCCAGTTGTTGTCGCGGGTGAAGCTGGGAGCTGCGGTTCCGTCCACGGTGGTTGACCCGAACTTAAGAAGCGTGAAGGACGCGGGACCGTTAGCGGTTGCAGCTGGCAGGATGGAGGGCTGAGCATTGTTGTATGGAATGATGCCGGGGACGCCGCCAGGGTTAACCGTGGTTTGGTTGACTACGTAGATCGTTACGAACTGTCCGAAACCGTTTACGCCGTATGCTTGAAGCTGCATGATCGTGGTATCTCTAATGGTAACGCTGCTGTCTGTTGCGCTATTCGCTATCCTAAGCCAGAAAACGATGTTTGTGCTGGAGGGAATGCAGAAGGCTGACTGAGATGTTGTCTGGGCTCCTTGTGTGAAGTTGAAGGATTTGTAGTCGAAGTAGATTGAGAGAGGTCCGATGTTTGTGACAAAGTTCCCACCAGGATTACCACCGGTGGTTGTAGTTACGGGCCATGGATAGAAGAAACTGAACAGGCGACCTCTTGTAGAGCTTAGAATGACCTTGTATCCGCTGCCGTCATTTACTGTTTGTCCTGGGACAGATGTTGGCATCGTGACGTGGATGAGGTGGTTGATTTCTCCGGCTGCTATGTTCCCGTTTGTGAAGAAGCAGATGCCGTTGCCAGTGCAATTGACAGGACTGCTTGGGTCGATTATACATGGACTACTGGTGCAATTAGTCGATCCCGTGGGCGAGATGTTGGTTATGTAGATTCTTGCAACGCTAACAGTTGTCCCGCCTAGATTGTTGACCGGAATATTGAACCCTACACTGCTAAAGTTCTGTGCTCCGGGGTTTGTAGGGACTAAGTTTTCAGAAATGGCAAGTTGATCGTTCTGGTTCATCGAGCGAAGGGTTGTATTGTAAGCATCGTATTGGATGAAGCTCCACAGCATCAGGTTGAATCCCATGAGTATGAGAATGACGAAGAATAGTCCTCCAAATACCGTGCTCATGCCCTTCTTTGCACGGAGGAATCTTCTGTAGATCCGCATGTGTCTATGACACCCAAGTTGTGGCTACGACGGTGCCCCTAGAGGTCGCGACAGTTATTTTCTGGATGTCTCCGTGTGCGGGAGCTGAACCTGCGAGAGTATTTAGTATTGGGAAGCCATACACTTGCGTAACGTTGATGACTCTGTTATTGACACCTGTCTGTGACCCGTTAAGGTAGATGCTGGCGACTGTGAATGGTATCGTTCCAACGTTCCTAACGTAGATAGTGATTGTGCTCGTGCCAAAGTAGACGTTTTCCACTGAGACTCTCTCCTGGTTGGCTATGCTGCGGCTGGAGAACCAGTATCCTGCGCCGCCCTGGTAGGCTCCGAAGCTGGAGATGGCCCAGACGAAGAGAAGGGAACTTAGACTTACGACTATGACGAGCATGGTCAAGTTGGCCATGATCGTACTGATGCCTCGCCTTGACCGGCGGTTCTTTTCAATACGACTCTTTGCCCACTTTACTAGACTCATTGTATCATCCTATTTCCAGTTCTTCCAATTTCTACTGAGGCTCGCTTGACACCTTGGAAGTTCAAGCCAAACATGTCAAAGGGTTCTGACGATAAAGCCCCACTGTTTCTCTTCCCCGGTAACCTCGGTACCAGATTCGCAACTCGCTTCTGATTGAAGGATAGACCTCAGGATACGATGGGAGTGTCGAGTACCATTATCTGTCGCGGAGAAAAAGTGTCTGACCGAAGACCTGTCCACTAATTCTTCGGAGAGTCCCACGAGTCCAATATGAACAGTGCTAAAATCAAAGTCCTGGTTCGGTCGGGGATCTTCGCAACCCGAGCGAGAGGAAACGAGCCCGCTTACGATCGTAGATTCTGTTATGTCGTGTGAATCGCAAACGGAAAAAATGCCAGGTCGATCTACCTCATCGTGTGTGAAGAGGTCGTTCGAGCTAATCGCTCGATTGGGATCCAATGGTCCATCATCAAGTTTCATTGATAGTACAACTTCCGAACTTGTTTGGAGAACTCTACGTGATCCCACGACTGGCATGAGAGGGAAAATCCAGTGGGATTGAAGCCCGCTGCCAAGAACGCAAACTGAAGACGCGGTCGAGGGCTAGGTGTTGTAGAGGCAGCTGATTTCGCAGGACGCCGTTCCGAAGTTGTCTCAAATAACGTCCTTATGGTTGTTACTGGGCACATGACGCCAAAGTAGCCTGCTCCGGCGGAAACCCTAACTGAATATTCCCCTCGGACTGTTGAATCCGCATCGTTCGCCAAGGGCATATCCTCAAAACTCAACGTCGCGTATGCGGAGACCAGCTCCTGAAATGCAGCCATAACTGATGGAGTTAGATCGATGCTGATCGTAGAAGGGTCTTCCACGACTAGCGTTTCTTCCTCGCACTAGAATTGGCCCGCGTCATCGTAGGCGCGTTCCTTTCCTATCCGAAGTTTCCAGTTTTACCGATAGAGATCGGTTTTCAAAAAACGGGGAAGTTCAAACCAGGCATCAAGACACGCCAGCATTGTGCACTCAGCTCTTCGTTACCGTGAAAGTGAATGGATTGTTCTTTACAGTGACGACTTTGACCGTGTACGAGTAGCCGCTCGCGAAGCTATTGAAAGCTCCTGTAGTACCTATATATTGACACGACGAGCCGCATGTTCCAGATCCAGTTCCAATGACTATGTATGTGGCAATTGCCTTGTTGGGGGGTATGGTTGGTCCAGCCCAATTCAGTTGCTGCCATGTGTTGCTCGATGAGTCAGTTACATAGTATGCCGCTAAAGTAACGTTGGAACTGCCTGAGTTTCTAATGTAGATTGTAACATTTGTCGTGCTTGTGAATGCGGAACTGTCCGGAGAGAGAGGGCCTTCGCCAGTATTGGGCTTCACGAGTAGCGTGCCGAGGAGTCCTGTTGACCATGCATAGACCATGACTGCTGCGACGACGACGATGACGACCATGAGTAGAGATGCGAGTATGGTGTTGATGCCTTTCTTGTCCTTAACATATCTTTGTGTGTTCATTGATTGTCGCCTAGCTCTTCGTGATCGTGAACGTGAAGGGATTGTTCTTCGCTGTCACGACCTTGACCGTGTAGGAGTAGCCGCTCGCGAAGCTAGCGAAACCGCCTGTAGCGCCTTGGTACGCGCAGCCGGAAGGGCAAGATGCGCCGATTACGAAAATCGTGTTTGTTGCCTTGTTAGGTGCTATTGTAGGTCCTGTCCATGACTGTTTCGTCCACTGATTGCCGTTGCTGTCGGTGACGTAGTAGGCAATGAGCGTGACATTACTTGTTCCGGCGTTCCTTATGGTGATAGTGGCACTTGTCGAGTTCGAGAATGCCGTATTATCCGGAGAGAGAGGGCCTTCACAGATTGAACCGAAGCCTGGGCTACGCGAGAAGGCGCGCTTGATTGGCTCGCTGGTACCGTTGTTCTGTAGCGGAGGTTTCTAGGGGCGTTGTTCATGCGTGATCTCTTCCTGCTATGCTCAGCCTGGTGTCTGTGTGGTCTACCCAGAAGACCCAGGACTTTGTCGTCTTCTGGCCACTGATGACGCCCTCTACCACAAGCTCGAGAAGCAGTGCCTTGGTGCTTTCCCAGTTTTTGAGCCCTGACTTGATCCGTACGTTCTCCACGTCCATCGGTATTGGAGCGCCTGAGAGCACGTGCAGTATTCGGTCGCGTAAGGTATCCTTCGATCTGTTCATTCGACTCATTTTGCTCTCTTAGCTCTGGGGTCGTGGCGTGGATATTGCCCACAAGCCACTGACTACACCCAAGGCCGCATCCAACATAGGCATCATGTAACTTCGAAAATTGTCGAATAGTTACATGGAGACTCGCGTGTAACAATCCGGAGAGATATTCGGATATCTCTCGACAGTCATCCGATGCTGAACAGTGGATTTGGTCTTGTGTTATGCCGTTTGGTTATTGGGCTCTGTTGGATTCTGACTTTGATCAGCGTGCTTTTGCTTTCACAACTTCTTTCTGTTGCGGCTGTGACGGCCAGAGTTGTTCGAACATTTTCTCGTGTGCTTTCACCAGCAATGGATCGTTTGTCCAAGTGGCTACGTCCTGTCCTGTCGCTACGTTTGTATCGTCTGGGATGTCTTCTGTGAAAATAATCTCTGCAGAGTCGGCGGTGAGGAACTTCACCATCGGGCCCGCGGAGTTTCTGACTTCTACGACCTCACCCAGCTCTCTCGCTACGCTTTGATTGATCTGGTTTATCGGCGCGGCGACCCTGACTTTGGCTCCTCTCTCCGCTGCTTTCTCTAGGACCTCTGAGTGAGCTTTGTAAATCCGGACGAGCCCGTTCGCGGTGGTGGTGAAGAAAACGTTGACCTTGGCTTCGCCGATCATGTCCTGGACGCGCTTGTACACCTTGTCCCTGCCCCTGACGCTCCAGAGATCGTACCTCTCATACGGTTTCTCCGTATAGACGTATCTTGAAGACTCGAAGGCCATGGCCAAGTTCTCGACGACTTGGACGCATTCGGTGGTTTCCTTGTTTAGTTTCTCGACTAGGGGTATGAGTACGTCGTTTGGCGATACGGCCATGTATCTTTCTGGTTTGCCTGGGACGATCCTCAATAGTCCCTTGCTCTCTAGTCCCCGGATCGCACCGTATGTCTTTGGCCTGGGAACTTTGCCGAGGAAGCTGATCTCGCTGGCGTTTCTAGGTCCCATCTTCGTCAGTACGACGTAGATCCGGGCCTCATATTCCGTCAGTCCTAGTTTCATCAGTGACTGTACGCTGAACTCGTCTGCGGCCAACACTTTCACTCCTAGGCTTCTGTCGTTGTCGCTTACGGCGGGATTTAAAATCGACGATGTCATCATGAAACCCCCACGGCTCTGAAGAAGAGCCACATCAACAAATCACCAATCACAACAGTTATGACTAGACTCGCAGTCATGAATACTAGATGGGGAAGGCCCGGGGTAACCCAGACCCCATCCGAGAACAACCCTTGATCCTTGTAGCCTTGCAGGCCGGCCACGAGCTTGTCTCGTTCCTCATCCACCGAAGAAACAAGGTGTAGTTGTCGCACAGGCCGAGAGTCAACAACCGCCACCTGTTCGGCAGGATACAGATACGTGCTGGACTGCAACGCATTGAAACTGGTCTTGTAAGAGGTTAGAAGAACCAAAGCTTTTCTCAAAATAGATTCTTTCTCGAACCCTTGAAAGAGACCCTTACTGGCAGGAGACCTTGAGAGCAGGTTCTTCCCAAGTAGAACGAACATCATGCTAATGGAGAGCAGGAACGAATTGACGAGAATCGCGATTGGAAACGGATAGAATACCAGCGGAGCTTGCCAGAGCGGAGATAGAAAAGTCGGAGCAACTGGAATCGCGAGAGCGATACACATCAGGGCTTTGCTGTCTGCTCCACCCATCGCTCCGAACTGGAAGAGAAGGAAGGCGACCACGATGGCGGCTCCTGCGGAGACGAGGAGAATCGCAGCCGCATCCGGGGCAAAGACGATTCGCGCCAAGAATAAGACAGCTGCTATAGGAGCATAGATTGTCCAGAATCTATTGGACACCTCTCGAGTCTTCAGATCGCTAAGTGACGCCACTATTAGCACTCCCAAGCTTACAATGAGAGCTGCCAGATCGATGCTTGACGGCGTCGCGTTACTCATCGACTTTCAGTCTTCTCGCTGCACACCGAAACCGGGCATATCAATTCTGAAACCAACACTAGTGACGCCCGGTACTACTCAGCATTAGTGCCACACGATTCGGCCGAAAGCTTAAAACTGAACAACTCAGACCACCGACTCGGCTGTTTCGAAAAATGCCAATGGCTTTCGTTCTCATAAACGCCGAGATCGGGTCCGAAGACCAAGTCGTCAAGGAACTGAAATCGGTTCCACAGGTCAAAGAGGCCTACATGGTCTACGGAGTCTACGACATCGTGGCAAAGGTCGCCGCCGACAGCATGGACAAACTGAAAGAGATCATCACCTGGAAAGTACGCCATCTCAACAAGGTAAAATCCACCCTCACCATGATAGTTATCGAGAACTAGCCACTCTCGAAAACCCCTCTCTTAATCCCCTATTGAAGAGATTGCCACCAGTGCGAACTGAGTTTCACATCGGAATCGACGACACCGACTCCAGACTCGGAGGATGCACTACCTATGCTGCGGCGCTTCTCTTCCAAGAGTTAGTATCGAAGGGATTCAAACCACTCGACTTTCCCTGGCTGGTCAGGCTAAACCCTAACATCCCGTGGAAAACACGGGGAAACGGAGCCCTCTCACTACACTTCACTCTCGAAGAAGAAAAACTGCAAGAGGTGAAGAAAATTGCTATTGCAACCATCGAACGAACTACGGATCTTAACCAGCGATCGACAGACCCAGCCATAGTATTCCTCAAAGGCCCAGTACCAACTCCATTGAGCGAGTTTTCTACGAGAGCTCTCCACAGTATTCTCTCGATTCGAGAAGCTCGACACATCGCAGAGGCTCTCGACGCGGAAACACACTTGCTCAAAGGGCCACGGGGACTCGTCGGAGCATTAGCAAGTATCGGAGCCAACTTCTGCCAAGATCATACCTTCGAGATTATCGCCTATCGGACGCGCG
>VBBD01000009.1 GCA_005882895.1 Candidatus Bathyarchaeota archaeon
GTTGGTTATCTCGAGAACAAGTACCTCGTAATGAACTGAGTAAGCTCAGCTCAGGTCAATACCAAAATGCCGACGTAACAATCCGGTGAACTCTTCAGGGTTCTTGAGCGGTCGCTCTACCTTCTTACGATCTCGCGTCACAATGAACTTTGTATCAGTAAGGGTCAATCTTCCATTGGGAGTTAAGCGGGTGCATAGGCGGCCCTTTTTGAAGTGGGACCTTGGGGATGTTTGTTGCCAACGGCATCTCGGAACGAAATCCTCCAGTTTTCGCGGCGTCAGGCTGAATTTGTATTGAGGCTCCCAAAAACGGTCTCCTTTCGTTCTACGGGACAATAGGATCCACCCATCTTTTCGAGTGAGACGGTAGTCCTTTCCTTGGTCGGCCTGCAGACCGGATATGTCGAGCCGTTTTGGTTCTGTGAAAGAGTCTCCGAAACCTACGTCGGCGAGCCATGGCTCTTTGAGTTGCACGAGTAGAGTCATGTGGTCGAAGTCTGGACTGAAACCTCCACCCCTTCTCGCAACGCCGGCTGAAAGCATTGATACTTTGAAACCCAATTTTTTCAGTAGACTAGCAAACGAGCCGTTCAGCTCGTAGCAGAATCCTCCACGGCGATGCTTGATGATCTTGTCATAGAACGCGTTCTCGCTCAGGATGATTGGCCGACCTAAGAGTATATCGAGATTCTCAAAGGGTACCGAAAGCATGTGCCTACTGTGAAGCTTGCGGAGAACCTCCACACTTGGCCTTAACGGCCCCCGATACCCAATTCTTTCCATGTAAGTCTTGGACTCCATAACTCAGGCCTGAAAGACATGATAGGACAAACTCAAATCGGAGATGACGGAACGAAGAAGGGGAGATTCTGCGGATATGCATTGCTCCGGGCGAAGTACTGGAAGGCTTAGGAACTTGGCGCTTTGGCTCGTCTCTAGCGCGATAACAAACAAGTCAGCCGAGCCCGGCCCGAACGAACCGAACCGTGCCAATTGGGCATTCAAAATCTCGCTCATAGGAGTCCTATTTCTTGTTCCGATAGACCTGTTCGTTTCTTCCGCATTCATCTCCAACATCGGCCTGTTTACCCAGATCGGTGCTCTCCTAATCATCTTCTTCGTGTTCTCTCTAGGGGTCGCGATCCCCCTAGCAACTTTGCTGCTCCACTTCGACGCAAAACAGCGAGCAGCTTGGGGCATCATTCTCGTAGCGAGCTCTTCTGTCCTGGGATTTCTGAGCATAGCCGCGGAGCTGATCAACTTTGGAGCAAGCGGCTCCGTTGGAGGTGAAGCCGGGCTCTTGACCTTTCTCTCAGTAACAACGGACATTGGATGCCTTTTCACATTCGTCGGCGGGACTCTTGCCATTACCATAAGCGAAGCCCAACAACAACGCTTACTCGGCACGCAAACAGTATTCGATCAATCCTAGAGAGTTCTCGACTGCCGAGAAAGTACTACACAAATTGATCCGGTCGCCTTCACCGGGAGTAACTATAAGCTAGCTCAACACCAAGAAACCCACATTGGACCTCGGACTCAGAAGCAAGGTAGCACTCGTCCCAGCTGCAAGCAAGGGAATCGGGCACGGCGTCGCCAAGGTTCTTGCCACAGAAGGCTGCAAAGTAGTAATCTCTTCCAGAGATCAAGATTCTATCTCTAAGGCCGGGGACGCGATTGTAAAGGAAACTGGAAACAAAGACGTGTACTCGGTCAAGGCAGATCTAGCTATCAAGGCGGACATTGACCTTCTCGTCGACCAGGCCACGAGCAAGTTTGGGACCATAGATATTCTCGCGTACAATACCGGCCCACCTAAACCGGGCACTTTTGCCGATCTCAACGATGCTGACTGGGAGCAAGGAGTGAGACTGCTCTTGATGAGCGCTGTCTGGCTGACAAAGCAAGTAATTCCAGGGATGGTTCAGAAAAAGTGGGGAAGGCTGATCTACATCACATCCTCTACGCTGCGACAGCCGGTCCCGAATCTGGTCTTGTCCAACACAGTACGATTGAGCCTTGCGGGATTATCGAAGTCTCTCGCACTAGAGTATGGTTCGAAGGGAATAACCTCGAACGGAATCATGCAGGGACACATATTGACAGATAGACAGAGACAGGTTGCCCAGGACGTTTCATCGCGAACGGGAAAAGGCCTGGATGAGGCTATGAAACAGATGCTCCAGGACGTTCCAGCAGGAAGGTACGGCCTCACAGAGGAGGTGGGGCATCTCGTTGCCTTTCTTGCCAGCGAGAAGGCGAGTTACGTCAATGGGACAATGCTCGCGATCGACGGAGGACTGATCAGATCAGTCTTCTAGTAGTTCACTATAGAGATTCGCAAAACGATTGATAGTGACCATCGAGCTATCGAATTAGCCTCGCGGAATTGAGGATGAAAACAAGCTCTGACACTACGTGAATACCGGCGGCGAATAGGGGGTTAAGAAGACCGTCAAAGGCCAAGGCCAATCCTATCCCATCCACGATCAGAGTGCCGTAGAAATTCTGTAGGATCACTCCGTACGCTTGTTTGCTCGCCCTCACGATTGCTGGAATCTTCCCCAGATCATTTGTCATCAGCACAATATCCGCCTCCTCAATCGCGATATCTGTGCCTGCACCCATACCGATGCCTACATTCGCCCGTGCTAGAGCGGGAGCGTCGTTGATACCGTCTCCCACCATAGCAATCTTCTGACCGGTTTCTGACAGACGTTCGATGATGGAGACTTTGTCTGGGGGTAGGAGTTCCGCATAGACCTGTCTGATTCCTGCTTGTTCTCCAACGCGCTTGGCTGCGAACTTGTTGTCGCCTGTTAACATGATAGTCGAGATTCCCATTTTCCCGAGTTCTTGAACTGCGGTCCGACTCTCGTTTCTGATCTTGTCTGAGATTCCGATAACCCCACAGGCATGCCCTCCGTGAGCGACCATAACCGTGGTTTTTCCTTCTGAGACCTTGTTGGTGATGGTTGCTTGAGCGTCATCGGATATGGGGATGTTCTGCTCTGTCATCAGGATAGAATTTCCAACAAGGACGCGCTCTCCCTGGTACGTGGAAATGATACCTTTTCCCGCCAGATAGTCGGAGGAGAGGCTGCCCGTAGGATTAGCCCCTAACTCCTGAGCTTTCGCGGCTATTGCTCGTGCTAGAGGATGACTAGACAGTTTCTCTGCAGCAGCGGCATAGGTTAGGACCTGCTTCTGAGAACAGCAGTCGAGTCCCACGATATCGGTTACCTCTGGATCGCCTAGCGTTAGAGTACCAGTCTTGTCAATAACGACTGTATCGATCTTGCTCATCTCTTGAACGTAGACGCCGCCCTTCACTATCACTCCTTTCTTGGCTAGTCCTCCCATGACCGCGACGATCGCGAGCGGGGTCCCGGCTGCGACACCGCAGGCGCCTGCAACAACAATGACGGAAATTGTCGAGATCAGATTTCGAGTTATGATGAATGTGATTGCTGCGAAGGCGATGGTGAACTCGACGAGCCAGGTTGCGAGCTTGTCCGATAGTTTTTGGATAGGCGCCTTTCGGTTTTCAGCCTCCTCGACCAGTTTGATGATCTGGCCGAATACCGTCTCGCTTCCAACCTTCTCCGTCTGTACCTCAAGGACGCCGGACTCGTCAACGCTGCCGGCGAACACTCTGCTACCATTCGTCTTCTCGACAGCTAGAGCCTCTCCGGTTATGGCTGATTGGTTGACGAATCCTGAGCCTCTGACTATGACTCCGTCGACTGGGATCCGTTCTCCGTCGCGAACAATCACGACCTCGCCTGATTGAATTGTCTCTACGTCGGTCTCGACTTCTGCTCCGTTCCGTCTTACCAAGGCTCTTCTCGGAACGGATTTTTCCAGCTTGAGGATAGTTGCTCTTCCCTTGTCGACTGCGTAGGATTCTATGAATTCGGAGAGAAGAACAAAGAAGGTCACCACGACTGCGGCTGTGAACTGGGCTACCAGCAATGAGGCGACAATCGCGACGGTCATAGAGACTTCCATGTTTATGGAACGGTGACGTAGAGCACGGAAGGTTTCCACGAAGACAGGATACCCTCCGATGATACTCGCTCCGATCGCTACAAAATCGACCGGAGTGATACCATGAAGAAGTCCTAGATAACTGACGAGGGCTGCAACGCCCATCAGAACGAGACGGATCTCGTCCTTCCGATTCTTGGGACCGGATTCTGTGAAGGGCGAGACTCTAGTTCCGATAACTACCGGGAGCTCGCCTATGGAAACGCTCATCTGCCGCTTGCAACGACTTGCTGAAGCTCAAGGACGGTTTCCTTCACGGACCCACCTTTACGGGCAGTTGCCACACAGTCTTCTACCAGATCGTCAACAATGACCTCCACAACTCCGTCTAGGGAAGCGCGAACTGCAGCAACCTGGTGGACAATCTCGGGATAGCTTCGATCGTCGTGCACCATCTTTCTAATCGCCCTGACATGACCTTCAATTTTTGAGAGTCTGCTGTCGACTTCTGGACGCTTATGTCGCGACACACCATACCCATGGGAGGGGACATATTTATAGTCGTATTGCTACTGCGGCGGCCAGAATTTGGTCAAGAGCATCTAAGAGAATGATCTTGTCTAGTCGCGTTTGACAGCTAGGTACATGAATGCGAGGAAGGGCACGATGGCCCACAAAAACCCATCCAGAACGATAGCCGGGAGCGTCACTCCGTAGTTTGATGATTGGAGCGCGGTTCCGGAGGAAGTCTGGAAGACGTACACGTTGATGAGTTGCAGAAATTGTGCTGGATTAGCGTAGTAGGAGACAAGCGTCGCTTCCACTGCTACAGCCGATCCTGAGGTCCCTCCGAGGAGAGGTGTCAGCAAGAAGATTATCAGACCCCAGAAAAAGTCCAATACGACAAAGAGCACGATGCTGATCCCCAGCAGAACCCCAGTCGACTTGAAGAGGTGGGATAGTAGGAAGACCAGGCCTGTGAAAGCGGCTATCTCTACTACGAGTCCAGAGATTATAGCTAGAGCATAGTCTTGGGGGAGAACGGATCCCACAACTTCGTTCAGCACGAGGTCTACTAGCCCAACAGAGACGATGGCGGCGACCGCAAGGGCGGTGAGGGTCGAGAGAAACCTTGAGATGGCGAGTCCGCGCCTGCTGATGGGCCTGGCAAGAATAGATTCCAGCACGCCAGTCAAACGGTCCTTGCCATAGGAAGAGTAAGCCCCAAGGATCGCTGCTAGAGGCATGAAGAAGCTCAAGATGGTGGAGAAGAAAGAGGATGCAATATTAGTCGCTTCAGGACGGAATTGCTGTTGTCTCAGCCCAAAGACAGGTATCTCTGTCCCCGAGACGGCCGTTCCGTTTGGAGCAAACAGTTCGAACCACACGCCAGTGGTTCCGGATAAGCCACTGGGTATCGCTGGGTCGAAGACCTGACGATAGTCGGTTAGGTTTCCAAGAAAATCCATTTGGTCCTTGGCATAAGGAGTGCTATCCTTGTAGGGCGGAGGTGGACTCGTTGCAGCCACTTTGTAACGGATGCTGTAGCCTGATGGTTTGGCACCGTATAGTGCTGCGTAAAAGGTCTGAACGTCCCGCTTTGACGCGTTCGCCCTGTCCTGCACCGTCGAAATAGGAGACCCGATCGAGAACTGTGGCTCCCCAATTGGAGAGCCGAACAGGTACCCTCCGAATGAGGCCATGTTAGCTCCGCTTGTTTCGTTCACAGCGAGGGTATAGGTTCCGTTCGGCGCGCCAAGGGTGATGAATGCGTAACCTTCCGAGTTTGTCGTAGTCGCGTTAGCGTAGGTCTTCACCCCGGAAAGGCTCATGGATATCTTGGTTCCCTGTAGTGGCTGGCCATACTGGTCGGACGAGAAGACTATGAAATGATAAGCACCGGGGTCGCGATAATAGAGGATGTCGGAAGCGGAACCGCGAAACGATGATACAATGGGAGTAGTAAACGGAATTATGGCGAGGCTTATGAGAAGAAATGATTCCAATGAGGATCAGTACTGACGTGCTAGTTATCGTCCGCCTAAAGTCGTAGAGGAAGGGTCGTATCATCATTTTGCTGTATCAGTCCTCCGGATGATCTCGAAGAAGTACTCCTCCAGCCCTGTCCTTTCATGCTTGATCTCGCGGACCTGCAAGCCTCTCTTGACCAGTTCTGCGTTGACCTGGGACGAGTCTCCCTCGAAGTCTGAGAGGACGATTGCGTTGCCCTCTATCTGTACCGTTCCTAGTGTCTTGAGGTAGGACACGGCGTCGTCTGTGACGTTTTGGAGTTGTATTCGGAGTGTGGTGCCCTTCGCGGCGTACGACGCTAACTCGTCGCGAGTCGCTGTCTTGACAACCTTCCCCTTGTGGATGAAGACGACCCGGTCCGCTAGGTTCTCGACCTCGGTGAGGATGTGTGAGGATAACAGGATGGCTTTGTTGACCTTCTTCTGTCCCATCATCAGTTGTCGAAAGAATTGTATTCCCTCGGGGTCGAGACCGTTGAGAACCTCGTCGAATAGGAAATTCTGCGGGTTCGACAGCATCGAGACCGCCAGGGAGAATCTCTTCTTCATCCCCTGGGAATACGTTCGGAACTTGCGGTTCTCAAAGCCTGAGAGTCCAACGGAGGCGAGAAGATCCTTCGATTCCTTTGTCGCCTCTTTTCCGTCTATTCCGTAGAAGCCGGCTAGGTATCGCATCAATTTCCAAGCTTTCGCGTTGGGCTCGAAGTTCGGAATCTCCGGGACCCAGCCGATGCTCCTGGAAGCCTGAGGCTTCTCTTGGGTAATGTCGTGACCATCTATTAGAACGGTCCCGGACGTTGGCAGAGAGACTCCTACCGCGATCCTGATAGTAGTTGTTTTTCCAGCTCCGTTAAGCCCGACGAACCCTACGATCTCGCCGTTCCTAACGTCGAAGCTTACAGAGCTGATGGCTGGACCCTGTTTGGCCGAGAAGACTTTCGTGGCTGCTTTTATCTCAAACAAGGTCGTCTACTCTGCTACAACCGTTTTTCGATGACTCGGCCTCTCGATATAACGATTGAACACGATTCAGAAGGTGATCGGGCTCTAGTGAAGTCCGAGTTGGAGCATCAGGACGAGGAATTGAGCAATCCCAACCGCCTCATGATCAGCAACGCTTGGATTGTTATCCATTTGCTGGGCTTGCCCGCCTCTTCCAGTTGCAAGGTCCGATCGGTTCCCCATCCTTCCGTTACCAGTTCTCGCTCTTCCGGTCTTGATACCGTCTCTGTTCCGTGCATCGGGTGGGAGTGGCGCCAGCCTCGGTACACCGCTTCCAGCGGCCATCGTCCATCCACCAGCTGCTTGGCGCGCAACATTCTGAACGC
Source organism: Candidatus Bathyarchaeota archaeon (assembly GCA_005882895.1). Classification (GTDB taxonomy): domain Archaea; phylum Thermoproteota; class Bathyarchaeia; order 40CM-2-53-6; family 40CM-2-53-6; genus 40CM-2-53-6. Next base: position 7,349 of record VBBD01000009.1, read on the forward strand.
ATCATCCATTCTCTCGTCTCTTGGGACCCCTAGCTCTGATAGGACGCGTAACCCATGGAAGAAGTCGTAGCAGTAGTGTGTGGGATAGTGTATCTTCAGAAAGTCGAACAGGACGACCGAATCGTCCCGATCGGATTTGTAGATCTTATGTTTGAGAACGAACTCGGAAGACTTTGCCGCCGCCTCCTTCCACTCTTCTCTCGGCTCGTGCTCGATCATCTCGGAGAGCGCCCACATAGGCTCTACAGTGGCGAGAAAAGACCCGTGCTTGCCTGATGGGGCACAGTTCCAAGCGGAATCGGATAATTGCTTGGAGAGAAGCCAGCCCATCGCCTTCCTAACTCTATCATCCTTCGAATACCCCGCTTTTGCAAGCGCCCTGACCATGTTGCCAGTATTGCAAACATGGGGATGGAACTGCTCCTCACCCCGGGAACGTAAAGAGAACCCACCACTCTCAACATTGTGAAGCTCGAAAAAGTGCTCTACCGCTTTCGCGAATCGGGGATCCTCTGATGATACTCCAAGATCCGCCAAGACCGCTAGCTGCCATCCTGTAGAAGTGAATTTTGGAACGTAGCACGACTCCTTGTTCTCCCAGTATGTGTTCTCTTTCTGTTTCGCGAAAATATTCGCGGCCCATCCTTCTCTTCCAATTCTCCCCTTGACTCTCTGGACGGAACCATCTTGCTCGTCGCGTCCCATCAACTCGGTGAGTGTGAAGTATTGACTAGAGGGCTCGCTCTCCTCCATCAACCATCTCGAGACAGCAGGTGAAACTAGGCTTTCTTTCTGAAGCTGTTCCAAGTCGGCTCACAATTGGTATTGCATGCTCATCTAAAGAGTCTTTTCGCAATTCGGCCTAACAAGCGTACTCGCTAAGGTCGAGTTTCAAAACGTTCTTGAATCCGGGCATCGACGGGTGGGCTCAATCGTCTTTGAGTTCTTGGGAGGATGCTTACAAGACAGTACCACCATGGGACGTAGGCCGTCCCCAACCAGCCTTGGTAGAACTCGTGCGAGCCGGGGAACTGAATAGGGGCAGTGTTCTCGATGTTGGCTGCGGGACGGGGGAGAATGCACTCTATCTTGCCCGGAACGGATTCTCGGTTGTCGGAGTTGATCTGTCAGATCGCGCGATTGCCTCGGCAAGAGCAAAAGCTGCCGAGAGAAGATTGAAAGTTGAGTTTCGAGCGGGAAATGCGCTCTCGCTAGAATTCAAGGACGACGTTTTCGACAATGTTATTGATTCGGGACTTTTCCACACCTTCCCTGATAACGATAGGCCTGTTTATGCCCGTGAGATAGCCCGGGTCCTAGCTACTAGAGGTAGGTACTTCATGCTCTGCTTCAGCGAGAAAGAGCCTACCAACTGGGGCGGACCGAGAAGAATCAGGAAAGAGGAAATCGAAACAACGTTCTCGCCACTCTTCAAAATCAACTACATTAGGGACGCATCGTTCGCCACGCGATTCCATACGAATGGTGGGAAAGCGTACCTGACATCCGCTACAAAGATCCCCACTAAACCCGCTGATTTTTTCCACGAAGATTCCGCGGGGAGATATCGAGCCTTTTTCCCTCACGACGATTTCTCGGATTCTTAGACGGATTCGGTTTTGAGGTAAGAGGATTTTACCTGCATGATTCCCTTCTGGCGTTTCAGCTCTCCCTCCAGTCTTGTGATGTCTTGAACCCGACCGCGGACCAGCAGGGCGCACAGGCAATGTGCGGCGTCGATGTGGGCGTGGAGGGATGAGAGGATGGATTGTCTGTGGTGGTGGGACGTTTCTGTGATGCCCTCGTCGGCGCCATGAGTCTCATGGTTGTAGACCATTACAATTGATCCGACGACATGGCCTCCTCTGAGTCCTGTTTCAAAATCTGATATGAAGGACCGCATCGCCGCCTGCAACGCCTTGGATCGATCCCGGTAGCCGCTGTTCTCGGAGGCCTTGTCGAAGGCTTCGAGGAGCTCAGGTGGTAGAGACATGCTGATTCTGGTAACTCCCTCATCATTCAATACCAATTCATGATTCGCCTCACAGTATTACTCGATCTGGCCGACCCGGCTAAAAGTATTACCAACTTAAGACTTTATATTACCATATAGAGGGGTCAGGTCGAGACAACCTGTCAATATGCACCGGGAGCTGCAAGCAGGCTCTTGGAGAGGGCGTCTTCTGAATTGACTGAACTCCGGTCAAACCATTCAAAGCTAGGGCTCTCAACGGCAGAGAAGCTCAGAATCTCCATCATATACTCAGCCTTAGGCATTGCCACCCTCGCTGGCCTCGCTGCCTCAGTTATCATAGGGCAATTGTCCGCCTTACTCGCGGGACTCGGAGTCCTCGCCTTCACCTTCGGGCTGCGTCACGGGGTGGACGCGGACCACATTGTTGCAATTGACAACACAACACGGAAGCTGCTCCAAGAGGGCAAGCGTCCCCTCACGGTCGGCATGTGGTTCTCCCTTGGCCATTCGACGGTCGTCGTTGGTCTTATCGTCTCTCTCATTCTCGCGACCAACGCGGTGAAAGACCAGATTCCAGCACTCCGAAGCAGCGGCGCGATAATTGGAACAACAGTCTCCGGAATCTTCCTCTTCCTTATCGGGCTCATCAACGTCGTCATTGTCCTGGGGATCTATAGGGTGTTCACGACCCTAAAACAGGGAAAAATGAACGAGTCAGAACTGGATAGTCTTCTGGAAAACAGGGGATTCCTGAACCGCTACTTCAAGGGACTCTTCAAGATCGTCAGGGAGCCCTGGCAGATCTATCCCATCGGGGTCTTGTTCGGACTTGGCTTCGACACGGCCAGCGAGATTGCCCTGATAGCTATCACCGTCGGGGTCGGAGTATCATCCGCTGTCCCTCTCTGGATGATCCTTGTTCTTCCCTTCATGTTCACCTGTGGAATGGTCTTGGTCGATATGACTGATGGGGTTACGATGCTGACCGCGTATGGCTGGGCGTTTCTCAGACCAATCCGGAAAATATACTACAACCTTACTGTGACGATCATATCGGTCGCAGTTGCCTTTGCGATTGGCGGAGTCGAACTCCTCCAAGTTCTCTCTAACGAGCTGAAGCTGAGCGGTCCGTTCTGGAAATCGCTGGGCACGCTGGATTTCGAGACGATGGGTTACGGAATAATCGGCATCTTTGTAGTATCATGGCTTGCATCGATGGCTTACTGGAAGTACAAGCGATACGACGAACTATACAAGTGACGTTCTAGCTTAAGACGACCAGCGTGTAATCGTTCTTCAATCCAATTGCGTGATTGGATCATAATGATCATCGGTTTCCTCGTTCTCGTGGCAGGATACGCTTTTCAAGTAACTGATTCCATCATCACCTCGTCTTACTCATCACCTCTGTACGGGAACGCAGGAACAGTGCTCCAGCTAATCGGGACAACAATCGTTATTGTTGGGATCGTGATACTGGCGATTGGATTCCTCAAGCTCATTCGAAGAAGCTTCTTCTCCGAAGGGGACATAGCAGAACCCATTTTTCGATAGTCCTTATTAGCGGAACGGGTCATCCGAAGTTCAGAACGCTCCAATGCCCTCGCAGAAAAAGCCGACCTCGAAACCAACCAAGAGGATTCGCATCCTTGTAGCGAAGCCTGGACTAGATGGTCACGATAGAGGTGCTTTGATTCTAACCCGGGCCTTCCGCGACGCAGGCATGGAAGTAATCTACACCGGCTTCCTGGCCACGCCCGAGCAGGTTGCACAGATGGCGATTGATGAGGATGTGGATGTTGTAGCTATGAGTCTCCTCAACGGCGCCCACATGACAGCCTTCCCGAAGGTCGCTAAGCTCATCCGGGAGAAGGGTGGAGACGACATTCTGTTGGTGGGTGGAGGTATTATTCCGGATGAGGATAAGCCCTTGTTGGAGAAGCAGGGTATCACGGGCAATTTCGGGCCTGGGACACCTCTCAAGACTATCATCGAGCATGTTGAGATGGTTGTGAGCGAGAGAGACTCGAAAAAGAAACGGTAGAGCCAAGACATTTCTATCTGAATATATCTCGATGGGAATCGAAAAAAATGGGCTTTCTCTCTATCATGGGCAGGGTCATTATCGGCATAGCCGTGATTGCCCCGGTAGTGGCTCTCTATTTTGCCATGACATCCAGCGACGCTCTGGGCATGATAGGCGTTGTAGGATTGCTTGCAGGAAGCGGCATATTTTGCATCGGGGGTCTCTACGCCGGTCTACTGGGGCTTAAGATCGAGAAATTGTCCGCCAGGCTCGACCCGGTTTCCAGGCAGAGACCTAGAACCAAGGCGAAGAATCTCATCAAAGCAGAATGTCCTATTGATCACCGCGAAGGAGTGTTTGTGCACGTTAGCCCTTACAGAAGCGATGCGGTGCCGGACGGGTTGGACATCTTTCTGGGCTCATGTGGGCACGAGGTCCATCGTGGGGAGATAGAGGCCGAAGCGTAGCAACCATGGAAGCAACACCAACAACCGAGACAACCAAACAAGTCGTTATCGAACGAGACGTTCCAGAACCCGCGATAGCGGGACTTGTAGAATTCGTCAACAGATACTACTTCCCTCCGAAGATGAAATTCATCGAGGCCCTTTCCTATCGCAAAACCGAGAGCGGGGACGGCTTCGAACTATTCTGGAGACTAAAGCCTGTCGGACCAGAACAAGCGAGACCTCTACCAGTAGCGCTCAGGATCTCCAAAGCTGCCATCGAGCTCGATTTTCCCGGGTTGGACCCGAACGATATGTCTCTGGAGAGCGTTGTCGCGAGAACTGTTGATGAGATCGAGGCGGTTGTCTTTTCCTATTTCCAGAACATAAAGACGACCAGTCTCTACTTTGTCATCGGCGCGACCGAAGAGCACTCCGAGGCGCCTGACCAGCGGAGCCCTATGAGTAATGCCGTGAAGAGAGTTTTCGCAGGAAACACCACGAGCCTATTCCTCTCGTTCACTCTCCTAAGCTTCGCTCTCTACTTCATTATCGGAGTCTACACCGTCTTTCTATTGATCAGTGTCCAACTCGTCGCCCTAGTAATCTCCGACAAAATTGTTTACAGACTGGGCAGTGTCCGCCCAAACGCTGAAAGGCCCCTTGTAACGATCGCAAGCGTCCGGTCCAACCCGGAAACCCTCAAGGCAGTCTCACAACACGGCAAGAAGATACTCTCAAAAATTCGAGACGAGATAGCAAGAAATGCCACCGTTGCGTCCTCTGCCGCGGCCAACGAGGAGCTCAAAGGAACAGTCATTGGCGCACTGCTCAGGCATGGCATCATAGCGTCCGGGAGCGAGATCACCGTCAAGACCAGAAACGTATACCGCATCGTTCAGGAAGTCTCGGAAAAGTTCAGCCGGCAAACTCCGAAGATCACCGTTGCGAACGCAATAGTGTCCAATGCTTCTGCAACTGGAATCTCGTCAAGCCGCTCCACAGTAATGATCACGGCTGGTTCGCTGGAAGACCTGAGTGATGAGGAGCTAGAAGCAGTGATCGGCCACGAGCTGGGACATGTGAAGGGGCATGACCCTGTGATTCTGTTCGCTGCGACCTCGTTCGAGTTCCTGGGACGGTTCTTTCTCTGGTTTCCTCTACTGCTCTACCTGGGCATTTTCTATTTCGTTCTAGCGTTTGGCGCGATCTTTCTCATCGGAAAGTTTCTGGAGACCAGAGCCGACACTAAGTCTGCCGTGATGCTCGGAAATCCAGGGGCACTGGCCTCTGCCTTGACAAAGATAGGATTCAGGCAGCTCTATCGCGAAAAATACAACCCCGGAACAAAGCTGTTCGACTGGTTTCGGTTCGACCCACACCCACCCATCTATTTCAGAATCGCTAGACTGTCAAGATATTCGGAGAAACAGAAATCTGTCGGGCATACGCTTCTGATCTCGATACGAGATATCATCGTAGGCTTCTTCTCCGCTCTGTTTTCAGCCTAGAGATCAACAGCTCTCTCATAGCGTTGTGCATGCTTAAGTTCCGGAGAACCTCGGCCGTTCAATGTGAGACTTGTCTAACATGAATGTTGAACGCAAGCTCGAACAGTTTCTAGACGAAGACGTGGGAAATGGGGACATTACGACAGACTCTCTCGTCGATCCGACGACACGATCCATAGGGAGCGTTATCTGCAAGGAACGAGCAATAGTTGCTGGACTAGCTGAATCCATCATCCTACTGAAACTTGTGGGCTGTGAAGGTAGACCACAGGTTCGCGACAGCCAAGAAGTTCCGGCTGGGACAGTTGTCCTAGAAATTAATGGTCGTGGAGTTGACGTGCTCAAAGTAGAGCGGACCCTGCTGAACCTGCTATGTCACCTGTCCGGAGTCGCAACAGCCACCGCTGAGCTCGTGAATATCATCAAGACGAACGGCGCCTCAGCCAGAATAGCCTGCACGCGAAAGACACTTCCAGGTCTCAGGTACTTCGAGAAAAAAGCGGTCGAGCTAGGAGGCGGCGACGCCCACCGTCTTAGGCTTGACGATGCTGTCTTAATCAAGGACAATCATCTGGAACTGGCCGGTTCGATAACCGAAACTGTCAGAAAAGCGAAGGCTAAGGTGAGCTTCACCAAGAAAATAGAAGTCGAAGCAACAAGCCCGGACCAGGCAGTGGAAGCAGCGCTGGCTGGGGCTGACATCGTCTTGCTGGACAATATGACGCCTCAAGAAGTGAGAAAGTCGTTGAGTCAACTAGAGGCGAAAAAACTTCGTGACCATATTCTGCTCGAAGTGTCCGGTGGCATAACGAGAGAGAACCTTGCGAGCTACGTCAAGACTGGCGTGGACGTGATCTCCGTCGGATCGATAACAAACTCCGCTAGAGCAATTGACATGAGTCTTGAACTCCGCTCTGTCAAGAAATAGCTGCCACATTTTGTCCCGGCAATCTTAAACCGTTCGGGTGAATGATAGCAAACTGAGATAGTTCGTCTGGAACAGAAGATCAGATTCTGCACTACAAAGGACGGCGTCAGGCTTGCTTATTCTACACTGGGCCGTGGGCCACCCTTGGTTAAGGCTGCGAACTGGCTTGGGCACTTGCAGTTCGACCTTGAGAGTCCGATATTTCGTCACTGGACCCGGGAGCTATCAAGATATCGCCAGTACATCCGTTATGACGATCGGGGATGCGGCCTATCCGACCGCGATGTTAGCAGTTCTACGTTCCAGGACTGGGTGCAGGACCTAGAAACAATCGTGGATTCGAATGGTCTTGAAAAATTTGCACTGCTCGGAATTTCTCAGGGAGGCGCGGTCAGCATCGCCTACGCCGCACGCCATCCCGATAGGGTGAGCCATCTAATTCTGTACGGGGCAAGCGCCCTAGGCTGGTCCAAAATCCACACCTCGCCCGAGGAGCTTGAAGAAGGAAAAGCCATGCTGACGCTGACCAAGGTGGGATGGGGAAAGGACAACCCTGCCTACCGTCAGCTCTTCACGTCTCTATTCGTCCCTGGCGGGACAGCAGAGCAGGCCAGCTGGTTTAACGAGTTGCAGCGAAAGTCCACGTCGCCAGAAAACGCGGTGCGCTTCCTGATGGAGTTCGCTCAAATCGACGTCCTTGCCCAGCTCGCCAAGGTATCAACGCCGACACTGGTAATCCATACACGAGGCGATCTAGTGAACCGGTTCGAGGACGGAAGAGATCTGGCAACACTGATCTCCGGGGCCCACTTCATTCCACTAGAGAGTAGGAACCACATTCTGTTGGAGGACGAGCCAGCATGGAAGGACTTTCTAGTCCAGACTCGACGCTTTCTGGGCGTGAAGGAGACAGGGCCCGAACTGTCTTCAAAAGAGAAGGAACTAGGCGTCAGAAGCTGGCTCAGAGGACCCAAGAAATAGCCGGGCTCGACCCACGCCCATTCTAGGACAGTGTTTCTGAGTCGAACGTTAAACGGCTTATCGAGAAAGCAGAAAAAGTCCGGGATGGAGAACACCGGCTAAAGCCGTCTCTCCGACTACGATCCCAAGAAGAGATCTACAAGTTCATCCATGATAGGGGTCTTGTCTCAGCGCTAGGAGGAAACGAGCTTCCAAGTCTCATTAGCGCCATACTAGGCAGACCCTGGAGGCCATCGGCGAAGGGCTTTACCGGATGGAATGATTGGTGGTCAGTCAAGATATCCGGCCAGTCAGTGGCCCGCGTTTCCCGTGAGATCGAGAGAAGAAGAGACATTCTTGCAACTCGAATATTCAGGCGAACCAAGACCTTCGTATCTGATGAACTCTGGCCGGAACTGGATAGCATGGTGAAGCATCATCAGGACCCCGCGGTAAAATGGAAGACCTTCTCGGATCTGGAACAGAAGTTGTTGGAAACCATCGAGGATGAGGGTTCAATCCGGACGGATCGATTGAGAAAGAAGTTGAGGCTTGAAGCGAAAGAGAACAATTCCAAATTTCACCGCTCGTTAAGCAACCTGGAAAGCTACGCGATGATAGTTGGCGTTGAAGATCCTCATCCAGAGAGGCATCTCCACGCTAACGTCTGGCAGACATGGAACACGAGAGTCGGTGAGGGAATGGGTCGTTCCGGCCTCTCGTACAACGAGGCGCTAGCGAAACTCCTCGAGAAAACTATCGAGGCGTGCGTTCTCGCCCGCGAAGACCAGATACGAAAATGGTTCCAGTGGAGCGACGACACGGAAAAGGCTGAGAGAGATTTGCTGAAAAGCGAGAGAATTATGAAGGCAGGCCCCTTCCTTCTCACGTCTCGAATCCTGAGATCGTAAGAACGTAAATTTGTCGCTGAGCAACACGTTGCTGGTCGCGAAGTCCTCAGGTTACAGGAGTTCGCGAGAACTTTTGAAACAATGGAGCAAGTTACACTAGCGGTAAGTTCCCCTTCTGCACATACCATGCAGGACGAATCATGAAGAAAATCGCGTTCTCTATGTGCTTGATAATGGCGACCTTAGTGATTCTGAGTGTCCCGCTCCTCGCACATGCACCCCCGAATACTCCTCCAACCATTGGAACGCCTATTATCCAACCATCCTCGCCAACTTACAATGCCCCGGCAACAGTCTCGGTGAACGTTACTGACCAGCACTCAAGTGTACAAAACGTGACTATCACTTACACAACTGACAACTGGAAAATGGTTAACACAACTCTCCTCGCCTCGTACAATGCCACAACCACCACTGCCACCGCTCAGATACCAGCACTGGCGACCGGAGGCCACATCTCATTCTATGTTGTGGCCTTTAACGGCAACGGCATTAAGGGTGTCAACAATAACTCGGGAAGCTACTTCGGCTACGACGTCGCGGCACCTCCTTCACTAATCACAACAACGAATGGGTGGATCGTCACCGGCATAATCCTGGGAAGCTTAGGAGCATTCGCTGTCGCTGCACTGCATTTCCTCAGGAAGAGACCCCGGACCAGCTCTCACCCAACAAACTGAATCCAAAGTACAAGTTAGCAGCGCTTCCAACACCAGACAAGACCCACCATCTTTCCAAAGGAAGGCGATTCGCTGCCTCCTCTTATCCCGGGTGCTTGATGTCAACAATTAATGACTAACCACTTCCCGATGTGAGCTATGCCGATCTCACCCGCTGGTCCTTCGTCTCCTGAGCTCGCTCAGAGAAGCCTAATCATAGAGAGAATCGAGAGGGAGGCAAGGGTCCCGGACCTTGCTAATATTCTCACAAGTCGTCTGGCTCCGACTGACCTACAATCGTTGCTCTTGGAGGTCTACGGCCGCAGAGCGAAGAAGCGGAGCCCAAATTATTACTTGAGGATCACGTCTCAAACCGGTTCACCCCGCCTTCTGTCTCTAGTCCTCGACGTCTTCTTGAATGGGATCGCATCGCGTTCTCTCGACTACCTAAAGTCTTCCAGCCCATCGAACTCTCACCGGTCTGCCCGCTAGGAACAGTCTCTGCGCTATCCCCGATCAGTCAGGATTGGACCGTTTCGACGATTCGGAACACGGAGGTTGTCGCTGATTCGACAAACGTGCTAGCGATTGAGTGTGCAGTCAGACGCCGCGAGCAGAGGAACTTCTCTTCAGGTAAAGCGGCTTCGGTTCATCTAGCCGCGAGCCACCGCCTCTTAAGAGGCCAGAAATTTGGCGTCGGCCCCGATGCTAAACAACACTTCAGAATATTCACTCTGTGCAGTGCAGGCCGCGATACAGGGAACCTAATGTTTGAGACAGAGTCCTTGGGTAACCACGTAGGATTCTATCTTGCAGCGCTCAGACAGTTTCTAGGCGCTAAGAGAGCTCTCCGGGTTGCCATTTCTGACTTCGGGTCCAAAACCCCGCGAGCGGCGGTTCAATCGGGAGTTCTCGAGAAGCTTCGATCTCGGTACAGGCGCGTCAAGGTCGGAATCGATCAGAGTCGGACACAGGGTAGAGGATACTATGGCGAATTGTGTTTCAAGATATTCGCAACCGACTCCACTGCCAAAGAACGAGAGCTCGTCGATGGCGGAGACGTCAATTGGACCTAGAAGCTCCTCAACAACGCGAAGGAGCGTCTCATCATCAGCAGATGTGGCAGCGAGAGACTGTGCGAGCTCTTCGAGCCGGCCGCGTCCCCAAAGAGCGCTTAGGAGTCCGAGTCGTTACTGTCGTGCGCTTTTTTCCTTCTTCAGCAACTCGTCCAGCCGTTCAAAACTCTCGTCCCAGTACCGCTGGTACTCTGTGGCCCAAACAGCAATTTCCCGCAAGGGCCCGGCCTGCAGCCGGCACCAGCGTCGCTGGGCTTCGCGTCGGCGCTCGATGAGCCCTGCCTTCTCCAGGACCTTGAGGTGTTTGGAGACCGCAGGTTGGCTTATCGGCAGGGGCTCTGCCAGTTCTTGGACAGTGGCCTCGCCCTGCGCGAGCCGGGCGAGAATGGTGCGGCGTGTCGGGTCGGCTACGGCCTGGAAGGTTGCGGAGAGCGTATCGTCTTTCAATGCACGGTCCGCAGGAGCTCGTCGAGGCGGTCATAGCCTTCGTTCAAACCGCTTTCCATGTTGCTGGCTAGCATACCGTCGCGATGCTCCTTGCGCTCGAACTTGACGATGGATGTGACTGTGGTGCGGCCATTATGTTCATGGAAAAGGGCTGTCTGAAGCGATTCGCCTGGCATTCCTTCGAAATTCCAAGTCTGCACAATGCGCTCTGGGCGCACTATCTCGCGGAATTCGCCGTGGAAACCGTACTCGGTGCCGTCAGTGTCGATATGAGTAAAGTGCCATCGGCCGCCGGGGTGGACATCCATCTGCTCGATTGTCATCTTGTATTTTCGGGGTCCCATCCACTGGGAAAGGAGCTGTGGATCGGTGTATGCGCGGAACACGACGTCTCGGGGCGCCTCGAAAGTGCGTTCTATTCGGATCTCCGTATCATTAGGAGTTGTGATTGAGGCGGGTTTCGCGGTAGATTGTGAGGCTTTCATAACCTCATGCATAACCACGTGGCTATATAACTATTCTGTTAAGCTCGGGCATTGCACGAAACGAAGCCGAGACGAGAGTCACACTAAAACGCGGCTGGAGGCACTGATGGCTTGAGGCTTTGAGAGTGTGCAGGAATATCAGAATACTCTTCAATTTCGACCCGCCGGCCACAGATGCAGAGGTTCGAGACGCTTCCCTACAGTTCGTTCGGAAGATTAGCGGGTTTCGTCAGCCGTCGAAGGCAAACGAACGATCATTCCGTGCCGCAGTTGATGAGATAGCCCAAGTCTCTACCAGTCTTCTCCGTTCGCTTGAAACGAACGCGCAACCAAGGACCCGGGAGCAGGAGATTGCAAAAGCGAAGGCCCACTCTGCTGAGAGGTTTCGTGCTAGCGTGTCCGCCTAGTCAGCCTTAACGTTCTCTAGGAATGTCGTGGATGGAACGAAGAAGAGGTTCCCTGTGACCGCCCGGCTGAAATCCAATAGTCGATCATAATTGCCTGGTGGCTTGCCGACGAACATGTTCTGAAGCATTTGCTCGATGGTGTGTGGTGAGCGACTGTATCCGATGAAGTATGTCCCGAACTCTTTCTGACCGGCATGTCCGAAGGGCATGTTGTCTCGGAGAATCTTGACCTCTCTACCACCTTCCACTATCTTGGTCAGAGCGTTGTGCGCATAGGTGGGCTTGACCCTTGTCGTCCAGCTCCACATCGTTCAGCTTCGTGCGTCCAACGATTTTTTCCTGTTTTTCCGTCGGTAGAACATTCCAGCCGGCCAGGTCATGGAGATACTTCTGAATGATCACGTAGCTGCCTGCAGCGAACGCAGGATCCTCGCTGGTTATGAGGGTGGCATCAATCGCGTCCTGACCCTTGGGGTTCTCTGTCCCGTCGACGAAGCCGATGAGGTCGCGGCTGTCAAAGTAACGGAACCCATGAACCTCATCCACCGGGCTGATTGCGGGTCCAAGCCGAGCCATAATCTGAGTCGCCAACTCGAAGCACAGGTCCATGCGCTGCGCCCGAATATGGAAGAGCATGTCACCCGGTGTTGAGACGGCATGACGCCTTCCCGCCCGTATCTCGCGAAACTTGTGCAGCTCTCTAGGCCGCGCCCTCCCGAAAAGCTGGTCCCAGGCCTCGGACCCAAACCCCAAAACACATGAAAGAGTTCCCTCCTGTTCACGAAATCCTACGGAGCGCACGAGCGCGGCTAGATCTGCGCAGAAAGATCGGATTGCAGCTCGATGCCCCGCACCCGGGTTGATGGTTACGACCAGGAAGATCGCGGCGCGGGTCAGCGGTGTTGCGACAGGCTGTGGAAGAGCAGGTGGACCGTCTGACGCTCTGGGCGTCATAGGGCGGAGGTTCGCCTAGAGTGCTGAAAACGTTTGCCGTCTTTCCTCTAGTATTGCGTACTATCGAGGCTAGGCGGGTGTTGTCAGTTCGAGCTTCTTCTCTTCTTTCAGAAAGCTTAGCAATGCAGTGTTGACTTCGTCGGCGTGTGTCCAGGATATGAAGTGCGGCCCGCCCTTGACCACGACTAGACGTGCTCCAGGGACCAGTTTGGCTGTCCGCTGTCCCGAGGCGGCAAAGGGAACGATCCGGTCCGCATCACCATGAACGACTAGAGTAGGCACCTGAACGCGAGATAGATCCTTACGGAAATCCTCAAGCCACGTTGAGACACAGGCCAGACTGGCGGTTGCGGAGGCGCCTGCGGCGATATTCCAGCTGGACTGGACAGCTTGTTCGCTGACCCTAGTGCCTAGGAACTGGTCGGTGTTGTAGAAGTTCTTGAAAAACTCGGTGAAGAACGCATAACGGTCCACCTTGATCGCGGTCTTGATCCCCTCGAAGGCGCTGCCGTCGACGCCTTCCGGGTTGTCCGGTGCCTTCAGAAGATATGGTGGGATTGACGAGATGAATACAGCTTTGCTAACGTCCTTTGAACCGTACCGTCCCATGTATCGTGCGACTTCGCCGCCGCCCATCGAGAAGCCTACCAGCGCGAAATCACGCAGGCCGAGGTGGCTTACGAGTTTGTGCAGGTCTTCGGCGAACGTGTCATAGTTGTAGCCCACGGTCGGCTTGCTCGACTTACCGAACCCCCTGCGGTCGTAGGTGATGACACGGTAACCGGCATCGAGCAGAACTGGGAGCTGTTTCTCCCAGGAGGCACCACTCAATGGATAGCCATGGATCAGTACGACTGGTTTACCCGAACCATGATCCTCGTAAAAGAGATCAATACTCCCAGAGTTTTCCTGACCGACAATAACGACTGGCATAGAACTCGGCTCCCTATTGCGTTGTTCTTATGACTATTGGTTACCCAGGACAAATCCGTTTAGGTAGATCTGGTGGATTTCTTTTTTCTAGAACTTCTTAGAAAGGAGAATTGGCGAGCAACCCGGCCCTCTTTTCCGAACTCCGGGTTACCCCAAGGTTAAACGCTACGGGCAAATACTTACCTCGTCCCAGGAATGATTCCGAAATATTTCTTTTTGACGAAAGGTGTTGGAAAGCACAAAGAGAACTTGGCCAGTTTCGAGCTAGCCCTTCGAGATGCGGGTATTCAACACTGCAACCTCGTACCCGTGTCCAGCATAATTCCGCCCGGATGCAAGCTCATACCAAAAGAGAAGGGCATCCCAATGTTGCATGCTGGCGAGATCACGTTTGTCGTGCTCGCGAGAAATTGTACGGATGAGCCGCATAGGCTGATCGCATCATCAATTGGGATCGCGATTCCTTCTGAAGAGAATCAGTATGGATATCTCTCCGAGCACCATTCTTTCGGACAATCAGAAGAGGTTGCTGGAGATTATTCGGAGGATCTTGCTGCTAGTATGTTGGCTACTACTATGGGGGTTGCTTTTGATCCGGCGACCGCTTGGGACGAGAGGAAGCAGCTTTTCATGTCCAGCGGCCTGATCATCAAGACGACTCAGGTAACGCAGTCTGCGACAGGGGACAAGAACGGGCTATGGACCTCAGTAGTCGCAGCAGCGGTGTTTCTGCCAGCAACCTCTGCGTCGGTGCAAGAACTTCTGCCCCCGTCAAACCAACCTGCAGTCTGACAACATGCATGCCCCGGACATTAAGACTTGTTTCCTTCGATTAACCTAGCGCTTTACTTCCATTTTGTGAGAATCTCTTCTCTCCGGAAAGTAGCCGTGCTAATCCGAAAAAGAACCAGATCAAGCGCTGCGACAATGGCAGAGATGAGGAGGAGATTGTTGGTGTCGAGCAATACCAGGCCTATCTCACCTGCGACGTAGAGGGCCATGAATGGGAGGAACATGAGAGCTCCGAGCTGCGGTGCTGCACGCACGTCGCTAACCCTCGCGGACGCGATCACATTCAACTCGACGCTTAGTACCGCGGCTAGAGGAGCAAGAAGCAGGAGGATTACCCCGATGGCCCAGTTTGGAAAATACAGGTAACCGAGCGTGCGGTGAGTTACGTTATCAGTGAGAATCATGAAGATTGTAGCGCCAGCATGGGTCGCGATGATGGTAGGCAGGAATGCTGCGATGCTCTTTCCGAGCAGGATCTCCCCATCAGTGGTTGGAGTAGCAAGGAGGGGTTCCAGACTCTTCTCAACCTTCTCGCCGACTATGCTGTAAGAGGCGATCGGAGTAGGAAGGAGCGCCGCGATAATGACAAAGAAGAAAGAGAACGAGTTCAGCAGTCCTGGGAGAACCGCAGCCGGTATTCCCCGGTTCCTATTTCCCTCGAACTTGATTACCAATGGGAACAGAATCGAAATCAGGAGAGGAAGTATGATGATCGTATAGCGGATCGTTCTTTTCCGTATGATTACCTTGAGGTCCTTGGTTGCACTTATCCACGAATTTCCGAGATTCATTTTGTCTCCTTCACGAGTTTCAGATAGGCATCTTCTAACGTTGAACCGAACACTGAAACGGATTGAACGTTGCCTCCTGCCTCCACAATCGCGCGCACGATGACCGGATTCTCCTTTTCCGGATTCACTACGTCGATCGTTATTCTATTGTCGTCCCTGACCATTTTCCCGATCGATAGTCTCTTCAACGCGTTCAGGACCGCCTCGTCAACCTGCTCTAGCTGGATTACGGTCTTCCTACCTGTTACTGAGCGTTCGAGTTCTTCGGGAGTACCCACGGCCATCAGCTTCGTGTTGAGTATCCCGATTCTATCGCAGATTCTTTGCGCTTCATCGAGGTTGTGCGTGTTTAGAAAGGTGGTCTTCTTCTCCTTCTTTAGCTCAAGAAGAAAGTCCCTGACTGTTTTTTACGATTCAGGGTCCAGGTTGACTGTCGGCTCGTCCAAGAACAGCACTTCCGGTTCATGAATGAGCGCGCGTGCTATCGCAAGTTTTTGCTTCATTCCCTTCGAAAATGCTCCAGCAGCAACGTCTTTCTTCTCCCAGAGTCCCAACATCTTGAGGAACCGTTGGATGTTCTCTCTCCTTTGCGTTTCTGTACATCTGTACAGCTTCCCGTAAAAATCCAAGTTGTCGTAGGCGGTCAAGTCATCGTAGAGACCCACACTATCAGGAACCAATCCGATGATCTTCCTGATCTTCAAAGAATCTTCGTCGTTGCCAACCTCGTAACCTGGTATCTTGGCTGTTCCACTGGTCTTTGATATCAAACAGCAAAGCATCCTGACCGTAGTGGTCTTTCCCGCTCCATTGGGTCCCAGGAATCCGAAGACCTCTCCCTCCTCAACCCTGAGGGTTACCCCATCGACGGCGGTCAGGTCACCAAACTTCTTGGTGAGGTTCACAGTCTCAATCAAACTGTTATTCCGCCGCTTTTTGTGAATGGTGATACCAGTTTAAGGGCAAAGGTCCTTTCACGAGCCCTTTCGGAACTCAATGCGGGTACGAGAGAACAGAATTGTTGATATCTGGTTCTATCTTTCCTTACAATGATGATTCGAGTGGCTAAGACCCCGAGCGAGACTATCACTGAACGGAAGGACGAGATTCTCAACCAGATAGATTCTAGTAGCAACAAGTTTGTGGAACAGCTCCAGGCCTTATGCAGACAACCGAGCGTGTCAGCCCAGAACCAAGGACTTATCGAGACGGCTGAACTGGTTAGCAAGTTTCTCAAGGAGACGGGCTTCACAGTAGAGCAGTTCTCTCCAAGCAAGGGTCCTCCTATAGTATTCGCTGAACTCTCATCCAAGACCGGGAGAAGAACGCTCGTCTTCTACAATCACTATGACGTGCAGCCGGTCGAGCCGGTTGAATTGTGGAAGAATCCACCATTCTCAGCGATAGTGGAGGACGGCCGGGTCTATGCTAGGGGAGCAAGCGACAACAAGGGAAACATCGCGTCCCGCTTATCGGCAATTAACGCGTTCCTGAAGGTGACTGGAACCGTTCCTTGCAATATCAAGTGGGTGATCGAGGGTGAAGAAGAAATTGGCAGCCCCCATTTCTCCGAGTTCATCACGCGGTACAAAGAGAGGCTGACCGGCGATTCTGCGATTTGGGAGTTCGGAGGCCTCGACTACGAGGATCGCCCCTTAGTCACGCTGGGCTTGAAGGGAATGCTCTATGTTGAGTTTAGAGTTCAAACCGCTCTGAAGGATTCTCATTCGGCTCGTGCTGCGGTCGTCGAGAATCCAGCGTGGCGTCTGGTCCGAATGCTGGACACGATCACTGACGAGGACGGCAGAATCATGATAGAAGGCTGGTACGACGATGTCAAACCATTCACTCAAGAAGAGCTGGAGGTCATCCGAGCGATGCCGTTGGAAGAACACAGTATTCGAGACGAGCTAGGCGTCAAAAATTTCCTCTACGGCCTGACCGGATTCGAGTTCAAGAAAGCATTCTACGGAAACCCTACCGCGAACATCGCCGGAATATGGTCAGGATACACAGGTCCAGGACACAAGACAGTTCTCCCGTCCGTTGCCCAAGCGAAGATGGACTTTCGCCTAGTACCAAACCAGGACCCGGTAAAGCTAGCGGGGAAGCTGAAACAGCACTTGGTCCGCCATGGGTTCGCAGACGTAGAAGTCGGCCTTCAGGCTGAGAATCCTGCCGCGCGAACACCTATCGACGCCCCAATCGCGAAGATCGCAGCGCGTGCTGGGAGAGAAGTATTTCGCAAAGAGCCTGTTACGCTGGTAACTTCTGCGGCTTCAGGTCCCATGCACTATTTCACAAACATACTAGGGCTACCGACAGTGGCTATTGGCTGTAACCACGCCAAGAGCAATACTCACGCTCCTAACGAGAACCAGAGGATTGACGTGTTCGTCCAGGGAAGCAAGTGGATAGCACGGGTCATCGAGGAATTCGCGAAACAAGCCTAGATGCCCTCTACCCGATCTTCTTCCCCCGACGACGCAAGCCCTTTTGCGGACGAATCCTAAGCGCGGAGCCGCGGGTTCGGAAGATTGGAAATCAGGCTTCTTCAGCACAGCGACTATTCCGGTGTTCGAGAAATTTACAAAGCCGTGAGTAACGAGTACCTGCAATATCAAAGACAAACGTCGGGAGAAGTATACGACCCAGTCAGACCTGACCTTGAAACCTCCCAACTCGACTTCTATGTTGCGACTCATTGTAGCTTCGCTGCGATAGAGAACGAAAGACTTCTCGGTGTTCTTCTGGCTCAGCCCCTCAGGTGGATCAATGACTGGGACAAAGTCCTCTGGCTTGAATACATCGCCGTTCAAGCTGCTCATAGGCGAAAAGGTATTGGCCTAGCTCTAATTTCAGCGGCCAAGGATTTCGCACGGAAACACGATATCAAAGGATTGTTTGCCACTCTGAATGTAGATAATGAAGAGTCAAAGAGTCTCCTGCTGAAGGCAAAATTCGAGGTGAAAGACTGGAGAATCGCGTCTTACTCAGCATAGGGGCTTTTGGTCTCGTCAACACTTCTTGGCGCGGCTTTCGCCGGTCTAGTTGCGGCTGCTGTCATGACTTTGTTCGAGTTCCCTTTCTGGAAGACCTGGGGAATGAACGGCGTGGCTGAGTGGCAAACCAATTGGGTAATCATCTCTAAGCTCACCCGAGAACCTTCGAATCGAATTCAGTCACCAAGAATTTCATGGACCATTGCCCTTCATTTGTGGCATGGAGTCGCTGCTGGTATCGTGTTCGGACTTCTTCTACCCTTTTTGACGGTACTTCCAACGGGGAGCATCTCGGTTCTTCTGGATGCCGTAGTCTACAGTGTTGCACTCTGGATCATCTTCATGATTGCACCTAGGAAAGCGTTCGAGTCTGCAGGTGGCACTCCAATTTCAAACTGCAGCCTATTGGTTGCATTAGCGTCCCACTTTGTCTACGGGATCTCTCTGGGACTTCTTGTTACTATTGCCTAGAATCGGCTCAGCTCTAGGTGACCGTTAAGACCACTGTCGCCGTGTGGGTTAGACTACCGCTCGCCGCGGTTATCGTGATCGTATACGTGCCAGGTGGGGTCTTGTGTAGTGTGCGAACAGTTAGCGTGGATGTTCCCGACCCTCCTGAACTCAGCGAGACGGTGCTGGAGCTCAAGCTGAGCCGAGGTCCGCTGGGCGTGCAGACTGCAGAGAGAGATACTGGGCCGGTGAACCCGGCCATACTGGCCACGCTGATGGTAACGGTCCCGCTGGTACCGGCAGCTAGGCTTAGAGACGATGGGTTCACAGCGAGAGTAAAGTCTTGAACATTGACAGTGATCGTGACTGAATGAGTAGATGAGCCGCTGGTCCCAGTGACGGTCACCGTGTATGTTCCTACCTTGCTGGAGTTGATGGTAAGAGTTGAGGAGCCTGATCCTCCGGGGCTCAAGCTGACACTGGCCGGGCTGATGGAGGCGGTTAGG
Source organism: Candidatus Bathyarchaeota archaeon (assembly GCA_005882895.1). Taxonomy (GTDB): domain Archaea; phylum Thermoproteota; class Bathyarchaeia; order 40CM-2-53-6; family 40CM-2-53-6; genus 40CM-2-53-6. The sequence goes on from VBBD01000009.1 coordinate 26,608, forward strand.
CCAGTAGGCGTCATGGATATGGAGAAATTGATCATGCCCGTGAAACCTGCAACGCTGAGGACTGATACGGACGAGGTGCCGGAGGTGCCCGCCTGAACGTTTACGGTGGTCGGGCTAGCGGAGATTGTGAAGCCTCCAACTTCAACTGTTATCGTTGCGGTGTGAGACAAAGAACCGCTGGAGGCTGTGATGATAACTGCATAGGTGTTGGGGGTTGACGAGGTGAGCGTGCAGGTTGAGTTGGCGGAGCTTCCGGACGAAAGGAGGACGCTTGTTGGATTGCATGAAACAGTCAAGCCTGTAGAAGGAGTGACTGATTCTGTTAGGTTTACGTTACCTGAGAAGTTTCCAAGGCTTGTTAGGTTGATGGTTGATGAGGCGTTGGAGCCTGATTGGAAACCCACCGTGGAGGGGTTTGCTGCGATAGTGAATCCGGAGGATGCGACCACGCTGACGGTAATGATGACCTGGTGGGATAGCGAGCCGCTTGTCCCGGTGATCGTGACAGTGTAGGTCCCTACCGTACTAGAGCTGACGGTGAGGGTTGAGGTGCCTGTGCCTCCGGATGTGAGGGGCATGCTGGTTGGGCTCAGGGAAACGGTTAGGCCTGAAGGAGACGCTGATGGTGCCAGATTGACCGTTCCTGCGAAGCCGTTGAGACTGGTGAGGTTTACGGTTGATGTCGTGGCCGAGCCGGAAGTGACCGTGAGGCTTGATTGGGCAGAAACCATGAAGTCGGTTACTCTTACTGTTACCTGGACAGATTGAGATGCTGAACCGCCAGTAGCCACAACCGTCACGGTGTATGTGCCGGTCGTGGTGGAGTTCGCGGTCAACGTTGATGTTCCTGTTCCGCCACTGGTTAGTATGATGCTGGAAGGACTCAGAGATGCGCTCAGACCTGAAGGGGAGACGTTTGTTGAGAGGGAGACAGTTCCAGTGAAACCGTTGAGACTCGTCACAGTGACAGTGGAGATGGCAGAAGAACCTGCTTGAGTTGTCAAAGTAGTAGGATTAGCGGAAACGCTGAAACTGGACGGGTTAGATGGACGAACCCTGGTAAACTTGATGGTGAAGGGTGAGGAGGTTCCCGTGGCATACAACAGGTCAATTGTAGGACTCGTGCCTGTAGGCCTGAGGCTCAATACCTGATCAGTAGTCGCGGAGTCAAGATAGTTGACCGTTGGGTTCCAGACCCCGCCAGCAGACAGCCGGACATAGCCGAGGGGCCCGCTTCCACCGTCGGTGTTGACGTTCATGAAAAAGATGTAGTAATCGCCCGTCGTGATGTGGACGGCTATTCCGGCCCAGCCCCGGTTGGTAACTGCGAGCGAAGGCGTGTCAATGTGAGTCTTCACGTCTTGAGAGGTCAATGTGAACACCCCATAACTTAGAGTCCCGGTTATCCCGTAGGCAGCGACCACGAGTGAGCGGACAGGGTCCCAGGCAAGGCCGACGGGGTCATCATCTGCGTCAGAGCAATTGGTTTCATACGTGATGTTCTGGGATCCCCAGGACCAGCCGGACCCGTTCCAAGTTGCTTTGTTGAGGGCTATGGTTTCTGGAGGTCCGGTGAACCTGTTGGCCATGAGGTAGACGTTGTTGTTATCCGGTCTCTCGATCATGTTCGGGACAAACCAGGTGATGCTAACTGAGTCCAGTAATGCCATGTCAGGAGTCGATGAAGAGCCTGCAAGATTAGTCCAGCCTGTCGAGGAATCCCAGCGGAGACTTTTGACCATAGTCCGGGTGGAGTTCTGCCAAGCCCAGGCTGCCAGAATATCCCCGTTGTGGAGGAGGATAGCTGTGGGATATCTGCCTAGACCGGACGAGTCGAGGGCCTTGGGCGTTCCGATGGTGAATCCTGTAATATTGTTCTGAGAGTCTCGCTGTATCACTACTGGAATGTCACTGATCATTCCGGCACCCGAACCACCTTCCACAATAAGTTCGAGCGACGTCAAAGACACGAGCACCGCGGCCGGCCTCGCATAGGCAGACGCGGGAGTGGATGATTTCACAGGAGCAGACCAGCCTCCAAGCATCGGGTCAGAATTATCATAAGCCAGCCCAATCCTTCCTAAACTGTCGGTATAGACGGCGATCATCTTACCAGCGGAATCCTGGATCAGCTTTTCGCCACCGGCCGTGGCCAGTGATGATGGCCCTGGTGCAGCATCGGAGGCGACGATGACGGATGTGGGTGGTGTCCCAGTCACAGCGACTGTGGTCGAGGCCGCCCCAGTCGCTCCCTTGGAGTCTGTGACAGAGAGTCCCGGACTATAACTGCCTGAGGCGGTGTACGTGTGGGTTGCCGGGTTGCCGGTGCCAGTTGCCCCATCACCGAACGCCCAGGAAAAGGTGTAAGGTGCGGTTCCACCGGAAGCCGTTCCTGTGAAAGTTACGACTTGCCCGGTCACAGGTGAGGAGGGAGCGAAACTGATGCCGAGGTTCAGTGCGGACTGGTGGACCCTCCAACCGGTTAGAGGATGGAGTTCCCAGCCTGAGAAGGAGTGACTAGCAGAGTTCGCATTATTCCCATCCCAGTACATGAAGCCTTGAAAATCAATCAGTGTAACGCCTTGGGTGGTCTGGCTGTTCAGTGCATTGGGGTCGCAGGCTGTCCCGGACCCACAGTATTTCGCGGCTTGCCAGTCATGATCAATCTCCAAATGAATTCGGCCGTAACAAGTGGGATCTTTGGCTGTTGTGCAGGACGTACCGTAGTTGGAGACAATAGCGGGGTCATAGATGTTGAAGGTAAAATCGTTGAGTGTTGGCCCGCCGTACGATCCGCCTCCGTTAGTCGGGTCATAGCTAGTCGACGAGTCCTCAAAGACGGCGCTCGCTCTTTTGACACCGTCAATCTCAACAAAGACTCCTTGCTGTTTCCCGAAATTATTGGTGATGGTACAGGCGGGACCTGGAGAATGCCAACCCGATGGCGTTGGCCCCGGGGTCAACCATCGTTTAGCGTCACCGCCGCTAACGGTCGTGGTGATCCCGGGACTGAATGGGCTAGCATTGAAAGACGCTGTCCCAGTCTGGTTCGCAGTAATGTCTGTAATTCTCACAGTCGTGGGCGTACAGCTGACGTTGGAATTCCAAGCTCCAACAAGAGGGGCGGTTGTTGTCAGTATCGAGGCGAAGACGGGAACTGCGACTTGGATCAAAGGTATGAGAAGAAGGGCTAAGGTGATAATTGCGGTGAGCCGTGAAAACCGAACTGTTGTCGGCACTTTCTACTCTCCTCCCGATAATATTCGCGATCCTGGATGGATAGTTACTTTCAGCACAGAAACGGGCCGGGACCCGCGGCCCATTTAGCCATTGCTTCCGGCGGTCTACAGAAGGATAGAATGCGCAGTCGCACGATACAAATTGCAACATTTGTGCGCGTGATTCTGAATGTTAGTGCAATCCGAAGGTCGACCAAGAGATTTGGATACTTGACTTGTCTCCTACGCTTTGAGGATTCATTCTAAGGCCTGCCCGAATTGTCTTCAGTGGCCCCAGTTGGGTGGAGCTTGCTGTTTTCCTGTTTGTAGGATCCAGTAGTCGTGTAGTTCCTTGCAGAGGCCGTTTTTTGCGAAATGTAGCGTTAGGCAGCCAGCGAGAGTGACGTCGTTGAGTTTCTCTTTCATTGTGGTCCAGTATTCAACGGCGGCTCTTGAGCCTTCCACGACAGGCTTTCCAAATCGAACCTCGTACACCTGTCCAACATCTAACGCCCCCAATGTATAATCCAAGATACTCTTTCGTCCCTGGTTCACAGGCCGAAACGGATGCGAGTGGTACGTAGCGTCCTCAGTGAAGAGAGAAGCAATCGCCTTTGCATCTTTCTTCTGCCATGCTTTGGCGTAGTTACGAATCCACCTGATAACAACCAGCCTAGTACTGGGCATCTTGAGACTCCCACGTCAGCCTTGCCGAAATAGCACTTAACCATTAAATCAATGGGAATGCCCTCTGATTGGCCTCGCCGGAATTACCGAAAGGCTGGTGAACTGCCTTAGAGTAGATGGGCCCCGGGCACTGCCCCTTTGTCCATATTCTCACAATAGCAGAATCTCGGATGGTTTTTCGGACCGGGCCCCAACATTGTGTACACAAAAGTATGCAACTAATTTTACTCTAAACCGAGTTTGGGAACCAACAGGTTCTCCTGTCAGATCCACAATTTTTGCTACTAAATTGTCTCTCAAGAACAAAATGGTCCATTTGGAATCACATAAAAAATCGGCACTATATCGAAATCCGAGAATATTCCCTGGCTGAACATTCCTTATCTTTCACTTGCGCCATTAATGGCGAACAGAGATTAGAAGCATGGCATTAGACAGGCAAGTAGAACAGAAAGATCCGATAGACGAAGCACGGCTGCCAGGTCGGCTTTCGCTATTGACCGCAACCGTCGAACCCGCCCTGCTGATACAGGCCCCCGCAGGTGCTATTCCAAGAATAGGAGAAATCCCACCTGCCTCCCCCACAGGCGGAAATGGGATGAAACCTCGGAGAACCCGTCGGCTCAAAGACAAACGCACCTGTGTAGAGTGTGGCCTCAACTTTCGTCCTGAAGGTGGCAGTCATGTGATCTGCAACCCTTGTGGTCTGCAGGCCTGGGCAACCAAGCGAGCTGAAGAATACAGAACGCTCGTAAGTATGCTCAACGCACCATAGTTCCTGGTCGGTCTCATCGAGCCGTCGGCTCCACTTTCCAAAACGATTTGTTCATGCAACTTTTCGTTTCTGCCAACGATTTTCCAAAACACTTTCTCTAGTGGCCTCCAAGGGCCTCCTAAATCTCGCCGCACGCCCTTCATGACCCTTAGCTCGGCATTCCGCTACCCTAGACTTGGAGGGCGGGGAACATCACAATTTAGACGACCCGATGGCGTAAGCGGCGTGGAATACAACATGTCAAGGGTCCAGGGAAAAAATTCGAATCTCTTTAGCGAACTCTCAAACGCTAACCTGAAGGAAGAGTGTGAGTCGTGCAGAAACATTGTTATCTGCAACGTATGCGGCAGCTCGATCTCCGGGTTCGAACACATCGGAGTGCGGGCGAGTGCGAGTCACGAATCTGGCATCTGGCACTACGCTAATCCTTGCCGTCATCGCAACCAACTCCGTTCAAGATCAGCCAATGTGAAGTATGGTGGCGGCCCTCTCTGGAAGAACGGGTATACGTGGCAGAACATCTACTGGGGCCCATACTTCATAGGCTCTTCCGCCTCGGCCTGGGTTGCGAGCATAGAGAAGGCCGTCGTAGACATAGAATCGGACAAGACATATTCAGCAGGGCTATCGCAATACAATGTTGGGACCGGAAGTGTTAGCCCTCTCATTACCATCAAGACGGCTCCCTCCACGAAAATATCTGATGGGCAAATCAAGCAGACTCTTGCCGGCTGGATTGCATCCGGCACCGTCCCCAGCCTGGGCAGCCAGGGTGCCTACAACATATTCCTGCCACCCGGCGTCACCGTATCTCTCTCCCCCGTTGAGGCGTCCTGCGCATTCTTCTGTGATTATCACAACACCGTCAACGGGTCCAACGGTCCATTCTACACTGTTGAGCCCTATCCATGTGCCAAAGGTTGTAACCAGTGCACCAACAATCCGCTGGACACGCTGACGCAGGGATTGTCGGAGGAGATGGTGGAGCTAAAGACCGACATGAACCCCGGAACAGGATGGGTTATAGGAAACCTTGAGCTCTGCGATTATTGCGACGCGAAATTCCTCTGCAACCGGGTCAGCGGCGGCGAGTACGTCAATTCTTGGTACGACAAGAACAAGAAGGCTTGCTGGAAAGGAATCTAATCCCCAAATTTCGACCCTTCAAGAACCGTTCTAGCTAACCCATCCCAGGGGCGGGTACATTATCTTGATTAGAACAGGATGCAATCCACCTACGGTCGCTAAGAAATAATGATGGCCGAAGTGAAATGGCTGATATTGTTTGGGGTCGCGTGTTACGGGTTTGGAGCTCTCTCTGTCACAGCGGACGAACTCTACGGAATCGCCCAATTCTACGGGACAGGGGGTGTTTACTATTTCCCAATCATCGGAGCAAGGGGGCTCTGGGACGCGTGGGTCTACGTGTTCACAGGACTAGGACTCTGCTTCTTCCTGTGTACACTTTCGGTTTTAATGCTTCAGCGAACAAAACCGACCAGAAAAGAATCCTCGGACCAGATACAAAGCTAGAGAAGATGCCGGTTCAAAGCATAGGAGCCCGACCAAAATGGGAGCTGATTGTCTTTGGTTGATGTTGTGAAAGAATTTCTTTCGAACTATCCGGATCAAATACGGATGATAACCGAAGAGTTGCGCCACATGGCAAGACGCGCAATGCCTAGAGCGCGTGAGTTTCTCTACTATGACGCAGTCAACTACTCGCTTAGCGATTCCCCCCTCGAACGCATCTGCTACATTTCGCCCGCACAAAACCAGGTTACGCTTGGATTCCTGTTCGGAGCGCACCTCGACGATCAGCATCACCTGCTCCAAGGCATCGGCAAGCGAGCACGCCACATCAAGATCAGAACATTGGAGGAAGCGAAGAATCCTGCACTCAAGGGATTGGTCAAAGCTGCATGGAATGACGGAGCCGCTTCTATCTCAAGCATCAAGCAGCAGAAGAGACACCGTATAGTTGCTCACAGTCACACAAAGCAGGCCTCTCGATCACGACGCAAAACACGATAGGGATCCAATTGTTCTAGAGAACAAGGAGCTATGGCAGAGACATGACTTTGGATTCAGCCTTTCCATATTCCGAGGGAAAGGCCGATGAGGAATGCCGCGGAAGTAATTGGCAGTATGCTTGCGACCGCCGAGGCCTGGCTGGCCGCGGTCGGTACCAGCGAGACGGCCCTGTAGATAGTTGTCTTCGAGGAATCGCTCAGCTGGAGATTGATGTAGCCTGTAGCGATGAGGAGACCGACGAGAGAAAGAATGGCGAGTCCGAGCTTCACCGTCTTCTTGAGCACAACCCCCACGAGGAAGCCTATCGCGAGCACGATCAGCGCTGGGACGATCGCTCCTGATCCAAAATCGAGTAAGAAGGCCAAGGACGCCCGTCTCTTAGGATTAGCCGTGGGCACTCTTAAGCTAGGCTAGTTCCAGCATTCGTTGAATCGCTAGTCGCGCCTTTCCGGCGATCTCATCCCGGACCCTAACCTCGTGGACCATGTTTCTCAGCGAGTTAGCAACTTTCTCCAGGGTTATGGTTTTCATGTACTGGCAGACAGCATCCTCCTTTACCGGAAGAAACGTCTTGTCCGGGTTCTCCTTTCGCATCCTGTGAAGAATCCCCGTCTCCGTTGCAACCAAGAACTTGTCCGCACTCGACTCCCGCGCCCGACGAACCATACCCTCGGTTGAGGCAACATGAACCATCGGCATATTAAAATCGCCCTTCTCAGCAAAATACAGAAACTGCGTAACACAACCACACTCAGGATGAATCAGAAATTCAGCGTCTGAATTTTCCGCAAGCTTCTCGTTCACAACATCCGGAGTTATCCCCGCGTGAACATGGCACTCCCCAGGCCATATCTCCATCTCACGCCCTGTCCTCTCCTTCACAAACGCCCCCAAGAACAAATCCGGAAGAAAGAGAATTTCTCGATCCCTAGGAATACTGTTGACAACCTTCACCGCGTTACCAGAGGTACAGACATAATCGCTCTCAGCCTTAACCTCCGCAGTCGTGTTAATGTAAGACACAACGGCAGAATTCGGATGCTCGTTTTTCCAAGCCCGCAACTTCTCCCCATCAATCGTCGCCGCCAACGAACAGCCAGCGCCGAGATCAGGCAATAGAACCGTTTTCTTTGGCGAGATTATCGATGCGGTCTCTGCCATGAAATGTACCCCACAGAAAACAATCACGTCCGCAGGTGTCCTGGCGGCAGCTTGTGAGAGGCCTAGCGAGTCGCCTACGAAGTCCGCGATATCCTGGACCTCGGGGACCTGGTAGTTGTGTGCTAGAATGACCGCGTTTCTCTCCTTCTTCAGCCGCAGAATCTCCGCTGCCAGCTCCCCGTGTCCATTGAACTGGAGCATCTGGGCCATAGGAGATCAGAGTAGAACTGGCCAAATTCCAGTGTTAAACATTACCCTGAGAAGGACCCCAAAGGGAGGGTGCTAGCTTGGCTATTTCTTCTGGCGATCCTCGCGGTCTCCTTTGCCGGCCCTCTCAAGTTCGTGTTTTGCCTGACCCAGAGATTTAGCCAGCTCCGGGATCTTCTGAGGGCCCCACATCAGCAAGATAAGGACAACCGCTCCAATCATGACGACTTCCCAGGGATCAATCACCGGCCATCAGAACTGACATCTCATCTAACACCTTATACTTTCTAGGTCAATAGTCTCCAAAGAGAACGAAGTGGTCTAGCTAGTCCGTAGAACTCTCACGACCGTAACCCTGAGAGGCGGTTTCTAGACTTCTTCCGCATCCAAGCTCCACGAGACCTGAAGAGTTGCCCTCCAACAGACAGTGCATGCAAAAAGCCATATGGTGTTACAATCGGAACTTAGCCTGGCACGAGCACGCAGATCAACAGGGGACGTTCACTTGGTCCACGCAAATATGGACAATACGATGAGGAAGGTGGCCCTCAAGGAACTGAAGTTCATAGCTGAGGTCAGCGAAGTGACCGTCACAAAACGGATTCTCCTCGTCAGGCCGAGGGCGACTACCAAACCATACGAGGTCGAGCGGCTCATCGAGACGCTGAAGCAGGACTACGACGATGTCCAGGTAGAAGCATCCTAACGCGGGAGACTCCGTATCTCAGTTGTTCCACCCAAGCAGGGCGGTTTCTACATCATTGGCGACTGGAGCCTCGCGATGGTGGACGAAACCTGGTCAACATACTCTTTCAATCTGGAGAGCATACTGCTCGCGGTGATGACACCGATTACTCTATGGTCCTTCAGGACTAGAACTCTCCGAATCCCTTTGTGTGCCATTAGTTCCGCAACCTGATCCAGCCCCACGTTGGAATCCACGGAGACCAGATCGCTCGTCATGATATCGCCCAGTTTCACGTGTGAAGGATCTTTTCCCTCAGCCACTATTTTGGAGAGGTAATCCCACTCGGTAACAATCCCCTCTGGACCGCCAGTGGCGGATGTGATTATGGCGAACCCATGTCTCTTTGCCTTCATCTGTCGAGCCGCTTCTAGTGCGGTTGTCTCTCGTGAAAGAGAAAGAAACTCCTTCTCGACAATGTCTCTCGCGACCAAGACCATAGCCAATGCATGACAAGGCTCGAATAATTAATAGTAACCAACACGGCTTCCCATATGGTTAGCCATTCGTCAGGCGGGCAATTTGGAGGATTTGCCCTTCGTCTCTTGAACTCTCATTTTTCCCACTAAATTTGTCTCTATCAGACAGTCTTGGACTGTGGTAGACTGGAAACAAACCTAGAACGTTCGGCGCTAGTCCAAACCTAAATCAACATACACCCACAAGCGAATTACGGCAAGAATGAAGTGAGGGTAAACGGTCGAGGGTTGGATGATGAAACCCGCGGTTTCCAGGAAGGAGAACAGATTGCAAAGGTCTCCGTATGGACCCTGTTGGGTCTTGGCATTGCTGAGATCGCATTCAGCCTGGTCAGTGGAAGCATCTCCCTCCTCGCGGATGGCATAGACTCCATCTCCGACGCCGTAGTAAGCTTCTTTGTCTGGGCCGGTCTCCGCATCTCACGCCGTAAGCCCACTCGCAGGTTCCAATTCGGCTACTACAAAGTCGAGAGCTTTACGGCGCTTATCACCGCGATTGTTCTTGTAGCAGTCTCAGGCTACATTTTCCTCCGATCCTATCGAGCGCTCCAGAATCCCGTACCCCTTAGGCTCCCTCTTCTGGCTCTAGTTGTTCTTCTAGCCGCAGGCTTGGGCTCCCTCTACCGTGCCCTCCAGATGCGCAGAGTAGCCAACAAGTACAGCATAACGTCTCTGAAACTTGACGCGAGAAATTCAATAAAAGATGCATCCTCATCGTTCGTAGCCTTCGCCAGCGTGCTCGTCGCGTCATTTGGAATTCACTTCGCGGACGCGATCGGAGGAATGCTGGTAGCAGTCTACATTCTCACGGTCGCCTACGTGGCGCTAAGAGAATCCTCCCTAGTCCTCCTAGATGAGTTCCACGAGCCAGAACTCTCTCGCGAAATAGAACGTCTGATAAGATCACACACCGATGTTAGGGGAATAAGAGACCTGAGGCTGCGGAGAGCCGGCCCATTCATAGTAGGAGCGCTCGAAGTAGAAGTTGAAGGGAACATGACGTTGAATGAGGCTCACGATGTCGCCACTGAACTGGAAGCCTCGGTCAAATCTAGGATCGGAGGTCTGCGAAGGCTGGTCGTAACGCCGGTCCCTGTGGTCGACCCTCACGAACACCCTCACGAACATTTCACAACCTAGCCCTCGTCTTCAGAGAAAGAGGCCGCCTAGCGTCCACCCAAGTGATATGGGGTCGAATAACTAATTGTGAGCGACAGTTTTTACAGATGAAGGAAGACAAGGATTAGGATTCTGGCAAGTACGCCAAGGATGGGAGGAATGACGAGCACTGTTGCAAGCCTGCTGACGACGCCGAGGTCAAAGGGCCAGGATTGGATTTTCTGTATATCTTGCTGTATCTGACGGACCATTGTGAGCTCATCGGCCAACGCCTGCGTCTGGTTCGCACTATCCTCTCTTGGCATCTTCGAGATTTGCTCCTTGAGCCTCGTGATGATTGCTGTGTATTGGGGCGTTACCCAGCTTTGCTCCTCATGCTTGGCTTCCTGAAGCCTCCTCCGGATGCTGAGGAGGGGCAGAAAGAAAAGCGCGATTCCGGCGAGGATTAGCCCCGCGCTGAAAATGATGTCGGTAAGCCTGATGGGAGAAAAAATGATGGTTATTCCTCCGGAGATCTCCACGTCAACAGTTACCAGCTCTAGGAAAGTCAGCGTAACCGGGAAGAACGCGTAGACACTGGCCAATCTTAGCGAGGTGGTTCCGAACGGCTTCAAGCCTAGGGTTCTGTCTTCGGTGAAAGGTTTGAGCCGCAGCGGTAGTTTGCCGGCCCGGTGAATGGCGTACATCGAGTAGCCGTAGACCCATAGAAAGGAGGCTAGTATCAGAAAGAAGTATGCGATGACCGTGATATGTTCCGAGAAGACTGCCGTAGGGCTTGGGAAGCCGAAGAGAAAAGTGATAGCGACCAGAAGTATCACCCAAACTACAAAAACATTCCCGAGCCGGAACGGTATTCTAAGGCCATCTCCCGGCATGTTAGGGCTCATTTGTTTGACATAGTCGTTTAATCGTTCCATTCTGTTCGAGATGAAATGGATGGCGTAGACGAAGTAGACTAGGAAAAATGATAGGACTAGGGCGGTGTCTAGCAAGTAGCCTCCTAGCCCAGCGGGGGGAACGATGAGGTAGTCGAGAGTGGCTAGTAGCCTAGTGGGAACGAACCCGATGATAATCGCCCAAAGCCAGAAAGGAAGTCTTAACCCTGCGGCCAGGCGAACGAACGAAGGCCAAGAAATCACCGTGGAGGGACCGTGCAAGGAAAACTCCAAGGATGACGTTACCTGAAGCCTTCCTTATAGAAGCGGTGCCGTACCGTGTTCCCCGTTGAAGGGAAGGAAGCACTTGCAGTATTGAGAATTATCTTACTGGCTCCGCCCTGACGGTTTTTGATTCGGGAACTCCTTCGAACTTTTGGCCTCTCAATGCTGAAGGAACCACCGCGATCAGGCTCATGATCCCCATGATCAGGAAGGTGGTATGCATGGGACTCACGAACAGAGCAATGTTAGACGCATTGGAACCAGAGGGAGTTTCGCCAGCAAAGACCGCCTGGAGAACGTTCAAAGGGATGTTTGTCGCTAATACAACGAACACTATCGCGAGGCTAAGAAGGGCTCCCGTGGTGACAAGTGTAGCCGACATTCCTGAAGCGACCCCTCTCCTAGTTACTGGTGTCGCGTTCATGATCGAACTTATGTTTGGTGCGACAAACATTCCGCCGCCTGCACCACTAACAACCATGAGCAACGCAAGGATGTTGTAGGAGACATCTCCAGGGACCGCGGCGAAACCGAAGAGTGCGCCAGCCGATATCAAGAGGCCTCCTGTGGTAAAACCTCTGGCACCGTACTTGTCAGAGAGAAATCCACTCAGGGGCCCTACGGTGACGAAGGCCACTGCGAACGGTATGAGTAGAATGCCCGCCTTCAAGGCATCATAGAGGAGTGCTCCTTGGAAGAAGATTGTCAGCACGAGAGAGATTCCGCTTCTTGAGATCGAGGCGAGAAAGTTGCTGAATATTCCTGCGGTAAATGGTCTAATCTTGAATAGTTTCAAGTCCATCAACGGAGTCTGAGTTTTCAGCTCCACGTAGCCAAATCCGGCCAGCGCGACCAAGCCTGCGACCATCATTCCTAAGTCGAGAGCAGTGTATCCTGAGAGAGCTCCAAGGGTTAGCCCGATGAGGAAGGTGGATAATCCTCCTGCGAACAGCAAGTTCCCTGGCAGATCAATTCTTTCGTGTTTGACAGTTCCAAGTTCTCGGAGTTTCTTGTGGGCCCAGATTGTTGCGAAGATCCCGATGGGCAGGTTTATCCAGAAAATTGACTGCCAGCCCAAGGCCACAGTCAGGACTCCACCTAGTATGAGGCCGATGACGGATCCACTTATGCCAGCCACAAGGTTGACTCCGATCGCGCGTCCCCGCTCGTTTGGAGGAAACGCATCTGTCAGGATGGCTGCGTTGTTGGCCCATATGAGCGCGGCTCCTACTCCTTGCACGAGACGGAAGAAGACCAGCATTGTGCCGCTGATCGAGAGGCTGCAGAGCCCGGACCCTATCGTGAATACGGCGAAGCCGAGGTTGTAGAGACGCACCTTGCCGTACATGTCAGCCAGTCGGCCGAACAAAAGTAGCAACACAGCGGTCATGAGAATGTAGCCCATCAGCACCCAGAGAGCTTCGAAGGCGGAGGCATGCAATTTTCGAGTAATCGTTGGCAGGGCGATGAGGACGATGTTCCCGTCAAGCTGGGACATGAAGGCCCCGATAGTCGTGTTCGTCAATACAGTATACTTGTATTCCATCTAACCAACCAACGGTCTTCTTTCCGATTGATGAAGCGATGCGCTGTGAGAAATCCTGTATAAGGTCTATTTCCAAAGTTCGCGCGATGTGAAAGCAAAAAAATATGAAATCGAGTTCTTTCAACAGAAACTATTAGCGAGCTGTTAGTAGAGTTCCCTTCTCCTAGCTGTCAGGTTTATGGTCATCTCTGCAACATCCTCTCCATACTCAGAGATGCGTTTCATGCTCTCGAGGGCCAATCTTACAGCGACGACAGTCTTTTGGTTGAGACGAAAGTCAAAGAGCTTGTCCATCACACCCTCAGCGTCCTTCTCAACTCTCTGAGCAGATATGATTGAAGTGTTCGCCACTGTTCCGTCGACTTTCGTCAAGGACTTCAACGCATCCTCCAAGACCGAGCTAGTCAAGTCGCTAACCTTTGACAAATCTCCAACCAGTCGCTGTGGAAGAGGTGACTCGATTTCAGAGGTCATCCTCGCGATTGTCGTTGCATGATCGGCTATCCTCTCAAGACTTTTCGAAACCACGCGATAAACTAGGCAATCTCGGGGATCCGCGAGTCCGATCTCCAGAATCAGGCTCCTGTTCAGTACAGCCATGGTGAGTTGTCGTATCAAGAACAGGTAAAACCGGTCAACCTCTTCGTCTCTTTTGATAACTTCCTCAGCGAGCGCAATATCTCTATTCTTTAGAGAATCTACTGCGTCTCGCAACATGAGTTTGGCGATAAGGCTCATTCTTGAGATGACCTTTGGTGCCGGAAGGTCGCCGTAGGTTGAAAGGCATTGAATTATCAGCTCATCTTTTGACTCTTCAATAATCTCGGACCCTACGAACATGCGTCTTGCGGCCTCTCTAAGGTATGTGCGAAGGTCGGGCCTTGACGGCGTCGGAAATCTAATCCTAATCATATCATACCCTGCCAAGTACTGGGCGACAACCGTTCTCAAGATCTGCTCTCTATCCTGATCCTTTGTAGGCGTAAGTGCAATCTCTGCACCCTTGCCTTGAGTGGTCGGGATCTTCTCGTGAGGGACAAGAGTTAGCGAAGAATCCGACCGCGGAAGAACCGCCACTACATCCCCCGCTTTTAGGCCCTGTTCCCTTACCCAATCCTTGGGAAGAGAAACAGTATAGCTCGCTCCCCCGGTCATCTGGAGCCTTCGAAGTTCAACATGCGTCATTTGCTGAACCTCTCTCCATTGATCTATGTATATGTTTACCTAGCTATATACTCGGTGAGTTATCTACTTATTGCCCGGGGGTTCAATTCGGACATCGCGTGAAGAACACAATGAGTCCAACAGACGAGAGATCAACGAGAGCTGGACTTTTCGAACTTTGTATCCTGATACAGGGGAGAGTGGCGGCACGTACGATATAGATGTGCTGACCGAACCGATCACAAGGACGAGACGGACTGAATTCAAAACTCCCTCTCTTAGGGTTTCAATGAGGCTTCTCGATATTGCTGAGAGCGGTGACACCTATGACCCAGAAGTTGAGCAATCCTTCGGAGGAGAACTCGAAAGCTGGTCAGCTCTTCAAACCGTGCCTAGGGCGTAGATGCAAAGCTGTGAGCTCCTAACTCTTCCTCGGTGGCTGCTGAATTGGCGAATACTGTGATCTACTGACCTACATAGGCAGTCAGTATTATCAGTGGGACGATTAATTACTCAGTCGCCCCCCTCTTGTTGTCTATGGGACTAAGGGAGCTTCTCATACCCCGGGAGAAAATCTTCTTCCAGCTTCTCGAAGAAGAGTCGAAGAATGTCCTGGCGGGGGCCATAGCTTTCAGTGAGTTGATCCAGAACTTCGACCATTTGGCTGACAAAAGGAACAAGATGAAAGACATAGAGCACCACGGAGACGAAATTGTTCACTCCATTTATGACCGTCTCGTAAAGACCTTCATCACTCCCATCGATAGAGAAGACATTAGCAAGCTCGCATCTCTCTATGACGATGTCTTGGATTACATCTACGCGGCTGTCAACCGTCTCTTTCTGTATGAGGTCGAATCACCGACGGAGCCGATGAGACGGTTCGCGGACTTGGTCTTGAAGTCAGTCCGGGAAATCGACTTCGCCTTCGCCAGTATTCAAAAGATCAAGGCCTCTGAGATTGAGACCCGATGCAATGAGGTAGACACCTTGGAGAACGAGGCTGATGTTGTTCTGAACGAGTCAGTCGCCGCCCTTTTCAAGACGACCGATGCGATCGCTATCATCAAGTTCAAGGAGATCTACGAACTGATGGAGACAATTACCGACAAGTGTGAGGATGTTGTTCAGGTGATCAGGGACATTATCCTGGAGTATTCCTAGCCAAGAAGAGGTCCTCCTAGTGTCCACGACAGTCCCGTTCGAGATAGTTGTCCTAGTGGTTGTTGTGGCCCTGGGATTTGATTTCATGAACGGGTTTCACGACGCGGCGAATTCCGTCGCCACAGTGGTCTCTACGAGGGTTCTTACTCCCCGTGTCGCTGTGCTTTGGGCGGCGTTCTTCAATTTCGTGGCAGCCTTCGTCTTCGGAGTCAACGTCGCCTCAACCATCGGGAAGGGAACCATAGACCCGAAGATAGTCACTGCCTGGCTGCTTCTTGCCGTTCTCACCGGCGCCATCTCTTGGGACGTCATAACATGGTGGTTTGGCCTGCCAACGAGTTCGTCCCACGCCTTAGTGGGTGGCCTCATCGGTGCCGGCGTCGTGAAGGGAGGGTGGAGCATAGTCCAGACTGCTGGCGTCAGCAAGATAGCATACTTCATAGTGTTGTCTCCAGTTATCGGCTTTTTCCTCGCCATTGGTCTAGTCCTGCTTACGGTGAGAATTGCCATGCGGTATTCTCGTTCCACATCAGATCACGCCTTCCGACGGCTTCAACTCGTGTCCGCAGCCCTCTACAGCCTAGGTCACGGGACAAATGACGCCCAGAAGACCATGGGGATCATAGCCGCGCTTCTTTTCGCGCAGGGCTTGTTAGGCTCGACCTTCTATGTTCCATTCTACGTGATACTATTGGCGGGAACCGCGATGGGACTTGGAACCTACTTCGGAGGATGGAGGATCGTCCGCACAATGGGTATGAAGATCACAAAACTGCACCCTTTCGGCGGGTTCAGCGCCGAAACCGCAGCTGCTTCAACACTCTTCGCCACCGCATCCCTCGGAATCCCTGTAAGCACTACCCATACAATTGCCGGAGCGATAATGGGCGTTGGCTCGACCCGAAGGCTATCGGCGGTAAGATGGGGAGTGGCCCGCAGAATAGTCTACGCTTGGGTCCTCACGATTCCCGCCGCGGCCGCGATAGCGGGCCTATCATACTACGTTCTGACACTCGCAGGCCTCAGCTAAGCAAAATCGTGGTGTCTGTCGGTACAGGTTACTCGGTATTGCACCTCACGGCCCGTTTTTTCTGGCTAATCAAAACGGTGCACTGTCAGAAATCTCGTATTGGGACTACTAGCCTTAGGGTTCTCAGGAAAAATGGGATATTTTCACTAACGTGGAGCGTTCTTGGGAGTTAGCTCTTTACCTACAATAGTGTAGGTTGCCTCAGAGGGTCGGTGTCCTGATGGAAGACTATGACGCTGTAATAGTTGGTGCGGGAATTGGAGGTCTAGCCTTAGGCTACGCCCTTGCATCAAACGGGCGAAAAGTATGTGTCTTAGAGGCCCGGCGCGAAGTAACCCCATCAAAGAGAGGATTGACTCTTCAGCCGAATGGCTTGGAAACACTCCAAAAGCTAGGTCTTTTGGACCGAGTTCTTAGGATTGGAGCAAAGACCACTCATGTAAGCTGGTACGAGATACGTGAAGGGCCTCTGGCAACATTTGACTATTCTATTCTCGACCATCCGCACAACTATCTGTTGACGGTTGTACCGAGCGAGCTTGAGCTAGATCTTCGAGAAGCATTTTCTAGCAAAGGCGGAATAATTTACGATTCAACTTTCTTTCAGGAAACATTACGAGCCGGATTCGGACGGGTCATAAAGGCGGAGAAGAACCGTTCTCCAGTTGAGTTCTCCGCGAAAATTATTGTCGGGGCCGACGGGGAGAATTCTAGGGTTAGGCAGGCACTTCAAATACTCGCACGCATCAAAAAATATCCTGACGACTTCCTCTTTATGCTGGCGGGACCTGTAGCCTCGCTTCGCTCAGAAGCAAGGCAACATGTTGCTCGGGGAAAGATGGTGGGTTTCTTCCCTACGCGAGGGTTGACGTACATCTTCTATTACATTTCCGGCAGAAGGCTCCAGCAATTCAAATCTCAAAAATTAGAATCATTCCTGAACGAACTCGCAGATATAGAACCAGAAATCTCAGATTCCTTACGCAGCCTTAGGTATTGGGAGGACATAGCCCATGTCTCCGCTAGAAGAGTTGACGTGAATAGTTGGGTTGCCGACCGGGCCGCATTACTCGGAGACGCTGTCCACGCCCTTGACCCATCGTGGGCCCAAGGTGCGAATATGGCCTTACAGGATGCTGTGGCCCTGTCAAATACGATCGAGAGATGCTTTGCGCTACATGATTTCAGCGCGAACGCCCTCAAAGGCTACGAGAGGATGAGGCGGAAGCAGGCCGAGTTTGTGCAAAGAGAAGCGGAAAGAACTGCGCAACTCACTGCGACAGAGAACGGTTTCTATTACTGGCTCGGGAAACGGGTTCTAAAAAGAATAGGTAGGAATAGAGAGCTGATGCGCGTCGCCCTACAAGCCTCTTGTGGCCTCATAGATCGTTTCAGCCTTCAGGAACAGATACGGTTCCTAATATAGACCACAAGATGTTTGGGAACGAACCAGAGAGAACGTTGTCGTGTTGCTTTGGACAATGTTCATTCTAGATTTGGCCTCTAAGAGAATCTCGTATGGTTCCATCTTTCCATAACTGTTCTACTTGCGTTGCTCTGCAAGCCTTGCAGACGATAGTTACCCATCCGCCTGCCGAACCAGGGTGATTGCTAACTTCGTGTTCCATGACCTTGTTGCAAGTCCAACACCACATGACCTCCTTGACCGTCACTGCCCGCATAATGAGGGAATCGAGCGGGAGCGATTAAGGAAGAGATGGCAGGAAATGTGAAACTAATTGCCGAGCGAACTTGCAAAGCCTAGAGAGGGAACGCGATGAATAATCATAATAGTTGAACCGCCATCTAATCTCCAATCTACGAGGTGAATTTTCGGAATGGGTAATGAAGAAAACCTGCGACTGATGCAAACATTAGACAATGCTTGGAATGGCAAAGATTGGGAAACGTTCATGAAGCGTCACTCTGAGAACGTTGCTGTGTACTGGCCGGGCCAGCCCGAGCCAACGAGGGGACGTCACGCGCATCATAACGAATCTGTTGAATTCTTCAAGGCATTTGATAATCATCTCGATAACAATCCGTACAAAATCCTCTTCGGGTATGGCGACTACACGTGTTCAGTGGCCAGATGGACAGGCAAGAACATAGGACCGTTCACGGGCCCAGATGGCCGCATGATCCCTGCCACCAACAAGAAATTCGAGCTCGAGTTCTGCACTGTGGCACACTGGAAGAACAATGAGATTGTCGAGGAGAAACTCTTCTACGACTTGGTAGGACTGTTGAACCAGCTCGGCGTAACTCTGGAAGCAAAGATCCAAGCGGAGAAAGTGCCCGCTGTCTAGGAAATCCGCCGGCTCGACTCTCCTCATCCTTCTGAAGCGGATTGATACTGGAAGGGAGGAATCTAGTCAAAAGATACTCGATAATCATGAATGGAAATTGTTAACTACTTATCACACGGAGCAAGAACTGTGAATTTCTGCAGATGCCTAATACTCCGATAGCCAAGAGAGTCATCAAGGAATGCCTACAGGTCAAGGAAGACGAACAGGTACTAATCCAGACTTGGGACCACACACTGGACATTTCCGACTCACTAGCTCTGGAAGTAAACCAAGCGGGAGCGTCACCGTTTGTGAATCTCACCACACAGAACTCCTTCCTGAACTATCTCACCAGTGTTCCCGAGAAATACTACGGGAAGACCCCACGGGCCTTTCTCTCACTACTCGACCAGATTGACGCACAGGTCGTGCTCTTCGGTCCCAAAGACCCGAAGGTTCTGAAGATGGCTCCAGGAGAGCGCTTTTCCAAGGCTTTCGAGTCAGAAAAGCCGGTGATGGAGAAGTTACGGGAGAAAAAAATCCGGACTGCATACCTCCCTGTGGGCTATATCACCCCAGAACGCGCTCTAAACTACGGTTTCGATCTGTCGAAATGGCGCAACAACCATGACCAGGCGATGGACGTTGACATGCAGAAGATGAAGGCTCTCGGCAAGAACCTGTCCTCCAAGCTTCATAACGCAAGCAAGGTTCACGTCAGCCATAGCAATGGAACGAACCTAACATTCGCCATCCAAGACCGTCCTGTTCACGTTCGGGATGGGATAATCGACCAAGAGGATATTTCAGGGGGGAACTTTACCGAGTCTCTACCGTCCGGAAGCGTTCTGGTGGCCCCTATTGAAACAAGCGCGGAGGGGACGGTCATTTTCGATACTCCACAGGCTTTGATGGGCAAGATGCTAAAGGGCTTCACAATGAAGTTCCAAAACGGTAAGCTAGTATCCTTCGATGCAAAGGAGAACCTTGACGCGTTTGCCGGCATGTACCGTGGCGCAAGCGGCGACAAAGACCGTCTCGGCTCGTTTTCTATCGGGATCAATCCGAAGGCTCAGGTCATCGGTTTGGGCAGTGCTGACGAACTAGCTCTTGGAGGCGTGACCATCGGGATCGGGTACAACAAGGACTTTGGAGGAGACAACGATACGACTGTCGGGTTCGCCCAGACCCTCAGCCAAGCCACCGTCGAAGTTGACGGAAAACCCATACTTCAAGAAGGCAAGGTCCAAGTCTAGCGCTCGAAACTTGCCACGAAAATCCCCCTTTCGTCACGAGTGCTAATACTGCTTATCCGGTCTTGATTTCCGGCAACGAACTGATAGTAACTATTTGTTTTGATTCAAGGCTTCGATTAGGGCTTTGGCGACTGCGTCTTCGTCGTGTCTGACCCCGTTGACGTAGAATGTTGGTGTGCCGTTGACTCCACTCCTCACTCCACCCATGAAGTCGTCCTTGATCCGTTTCTGATATACGTGCTGAGCAATCTCACGCTCAAACTTTTGACCATCCAAGTCCAGCTTCTTTGCGTAGCCAAGGGCGACCCTCGGGTCCCCGAGAGTTGCTTGGTTTTCATAGAGAAAGTCGTGCATGGGCCAGAACTTTCCCTGAGCAGAGGCTGCCTCTGCTGTCTCAGCGGCGTTCATGGCATGCTCGTGAATATTTGTCAGTGGAAAGTTGCGGAACACGAACCGTAATTCAGAGCCGAGTTCCTTCTGGACCCTTTTCACCTCAGGATATGCCGCGCCACAGTACGGACATTGATAGTCGCCATACTCGACAAGAGTGAGAGAGGCGTTCACAAGCCCTTCAATGTGGTCGCGCTCAGGAGCAACCGGAATTTCCAGCTTCGGAGCGCGATACTTTCCCGCGGTTTCCTTGCCAGTTGGTTCCAGCAAGGTCTTGCCCGTACCCCGCTTTCGCGCAACAGTCGTTGTCCCGGACATCTTCGAGATCAACTCTTCTCAGTCACTGGAGCCTTGCTCAGATTCTCGAGGGCCGACAAAATGCCGTCGGCTCCTGGGTTGATTCCGTCAGGGGAGAGGTGGCTCCATCTGATAATTCCCTTGTCGTCGATCACGAAGAGGGCGCGAGCGGACTCGCCGATCTTCTCCTTGTAGGCACCATACTTTCGAGAGACAACTCCTTTTGGCTCGAAATCTGCCAGTACAGGAAAGTTGAGCTTCCGGTCCTTGACGAAGGCGAGGTGGGACCAGATATTGTCGACTGAAATGGCAAGGAGTTCTGCGTTGAACTTTTTGAATTCTGGCATTACCATCGCGTACAATGATAACTGGTCAGTGCAAACGGGGCTCCAGTCTGCAGGGTAGAAAGCAAGGATCACAGGTTGTCCCCGGAAATCATTTAGGGACACTTTCTGGTCGGGAGTGCTGTTAAGAGAGAAGTTAGGCGCTGTCTTGCCTGGTCCTAAGACAGAGTCCACGGTCTTCACAATCTTCTTGGTCTTCGATGGCTTTTGCGGGCGATTTCGTGCTGTAGCCTTGTTGTCCAATTTCCTCATTCTTCGCCTTTTCCCCCGTTGCATCAAACTGGCTTTCAGAGGAGCCCCCCCTCTTCCCTGGAAAGAATTGACATTGCAGAGCATTCCCCTCTCGCGCTATTTATAGACTAACTGGCCGACTGGTCTTATGTCAAAGGTTCGGCCAGAGTCATCCTGCTGGTGACCTCTTGAGATTTCCTAGGTGTGATTTGCGTCAAGGGTCGATGCTAGTATAGTGCTTGGGCTTCAGGAGGTCGCTGACCACCTTCTCCCTTAGTTGGGCAACTTGGTCTCTCAAGGATTCGCCGAAAGAGAAGCCAGTCCTCAGGGAATATTCTTTGTAGAGTTCTGCCACCGTCTTGTAGACAAGAAGCTGGGCACTGGTTCCGAAGACTCTTGCGAGGACCTCGATCACTTCGTCGAACCTGCTGGAGATTTCCGACGGTTTGATCCCGTTCTTCTCCAATAATTGGAAGATCTCTTCCCTGACGGTTCGGCCAAGTATGTCTTCAAGGACAGTAGTGAAACATTGGTTCAGTGTCATTTGAAACGTTTCTTCTATCTTGGTCCGCGTGGTATGGCCTCCTCGCCCATTCGATCGATGCCATAATGTTCAGTAGTGTCCAACCGTGGAATCCGTTGTTTGGTTACACAATGCTTGTCGCAGGAGAAGAACCGTCTTGCGCCGAGAATATGATAGCTGAGGACGTCTCCGGCGAGGAGGGACCAGTGCTAGAACCCCTTGCTGAAGCGAAACAGATAGGTGTTGAGAAGACGAAGACTGGCGACCTTCTGGACCTTATGTCAAGATTCCTAGAATCGCCAGGAAACGTTCTGCTCATCCAAGGTGCCCCGGGCACCGGGAAAACAACGCTCGCCCTTGAACTTCTAAACGAGATGAAAGGAACCCGCATCGGTCCTCACACAATTTCTGCCAACAAGGTGTATGTGTCAAGCCGAGTCTCTTCTTCGAAACTGCACCGACACTTCCCCGGGGTTCATGAAGTACTCGATTCTATGTCTGGAAAAGAGGCAGCGGGCAGCGGGACGCGGATAGGAGGGGATAGTCGAATAGCAGGAGCAGCGAACATTGTTGGCAGGATTCTTACGTTGAAGCGAGCTAAACAGAAAGGCATCATAGTTGTGGACAGTTGGGAAGGTGCAATAGCGAACGCGACGGAGGAACAACGTAATGCAATGGAAACCGCGATTTTTCAGGACTTGGAAGAGAGCAAGCTAAGCGCGGTAATTGTGAGCGAAAGCGAAAATTCTCCTAAGCTCGACTATCTCGTAGATGGCATCGTAACACTTTCGCTATCCCACTTGGAAGATAGGACTGTGAGGAGCGTAGTTGTCAACAAGCTTCGCGGGTTCAGGCTTCACACACAAGGGGCGCTGTTTTCGCTCGACGGGGGCAAGTTCACCCTACTACCGAGGGTTGAGTTTCACTTTGACATTGATAGATCAGTCAATCCGAAGCTACTAAGCCCCGTGCGTAATTCCGAATCCTCCTATTCGACCGGTAGTCCGGACCTTGACGCGTTGTTGGACGGTGGAGTCAGGAAAGGTTCTTCTCTTCTATTGGATGTCAACAGCACCGTCTCGCCCCACTCCGTGAAGCTTCTCCTCGACATCATGGCGGCGAACTTCATCAATCAGGGAGGGACGGCGTTCATCATTCCCTACAGCATATTCAGCTCGCAAAACATTGCTGAGTCTCTGAAGACCTACGTCGGAGACACGGTGCTGAATGAGAGAGTCCGGATAGCAGAGTTCAACCAAGTTCTTCCCGATGAAAAATGGAGGGTGAAGCTCACAGGCAGGCTACAGGAAGATCTAGCCGCTTTCAATAACGCATGGAACGAACTCGGAACTATCTCATCAGCGAGGGCGCTGAAATACGATTTCGACAAGACAGTACAGCTTTACGGCGAAACTCTAGGGCTGCCTGGCATCGCCGAAATAGGGGCAGGAATTCGTGATTCAAGGGCGCTCAGCGTCGGTGTAATCTCACGACCAACCACCCTTAGGGAGGAACTTCTGAGGGCAGTTGACTACCACTTGAAGATGCAAACGGTCAACGGGTCACTGCTCATCTATGGGGTCAAACCGATTACCAATGTTCATGGTGTAAAATTCGGTTTTGAGCGAGGGTACCCTAGATTGTCCTTAACGGAAATCGTCTAACTCCTATCAGAACAAATTCGTCACATGTCGAATCGTGCCGAAAACAGACACCGGGTTCCCGCGGATTGCAGAGTCGTCAACCTATCGCCGCTTCTACTAAGGAATCTGAACTCAACACCGGAGCTTAGTTCACGAACACACACGCCCCATCGGCGGGTATCCAAGTGTGTTTCTTTGTAAACTGCACATCTAAGTTCAAGGTCACGAAAACTAGTGACAAGTCTCAGGGTGGTCGTTGGGTAGAAGGACCCATAGGATAGTACTGGTGCTTGAAGACGCTCTAGTTAACCAACTGGAAAGCATAGCCCGGAAAAAGAGGACGAGCATCGAGGATCTGCTCAAGGAGCGCGTCATACAGGAGTGGATAGGCAAAAGACGTATCGTTAATCAGCGGGTCTTCGAAGAACGCCCGAAGCGAACCCGCCGGGCCAACAACCGTCACAGTCGCCCCGAACCAGTCCGCCAGACTGCCAGTGGTAGTTGATGCTAGCCATTGGCGGGAAGAAGGGGTTACCGCTTGTCTCGAATGATGGAAACGCTAGGCGTATCCGGTCGTTCCCTCGCTCGTTTCATCACTATCTGGGCGATCCATGCGTACGAACTTAATGCCTGGGTTTCAACTGGCTGTGGACTACTGGTTCGACCATGTCCTGCAAGGAATGGGTGGACCCATCCGGGACTGGATCTATGATTTCCTAAGCAAGAAAGGCATCAGCCGGGAAGATATCCCTGGCAGATTTGAGGATGTTGTGAAGACACTGATGGAAAGGTTAGGGTCGAGCGCACGTGTCATCGCTTATAGGACGGTGGTTGAGCTGTACAAGGAGTTCGCGCTGCCACCGAACTTCGAGTATGATGATTCTTTGCCGGATAGATTTGTCTATCTCAAAGAGAGAGTGGTCGCGGATCGGCTGCATCCAACAACCCCCAGTCTAAGATTTCCTACCTAACGGGCCTCTTTCTTTATCGACTCTACTAAGAAGCAACTGCACAATCGTTCTCTTCTGTAATCTCTCAATACGTTATAGGGGTTGGGCAACCTGTCCGGCCGCCAGATCTCTTCTGTTTGGATCAAAAATAGTGGAACTACCGTTTCGCCTACGAGCAGAATAGTCTAGACGTGAGACGAGGCAAAAGACTCATGACTCATTTGTTCTAAGAATGAGGACACGATGGCGTTGAATTCTTCCGGTCTGGACATGTTGGCGATATGGTCTGCGCCTTTTATGACTCTGAGCTTCGATCCAGGTATTAGCTCGTGCAAGCTCTTGGCCATCAGCTGGCTAGCCTTTACGTCTTGGTCTCCCACGATTAGAATCGTGGGTATGCGAATCTGATTCAGCTTTGCGAAGGCGGGTGGCTCAGGTGACTTTTGTAGTTTGTTCGGCGGGTTCTTGTGCATGTGTGAGTTAGCGGTTGCTATCTCGAGAATACGACTCTTGCTCGTCGCTCCTTGGGCAGAGGCCCAAATCTCGAGATCCATATTGACAGCGTCGTCTATTCTGTTTTCGCTAATTGCAAGATCCTGTAGGCCCTCTCTCTTGTCAAGTTCTTCCCATTCTCTATCTTCCTCTGGACCCGAGCTCCTATAGCCGCGTATCCCGGGCGAGACGAGAATCAGACTGTTTACCATAGAAGAGTGGACAGAAACGAAGTCGAGTGCGATTCTGCCTCCGTTGGAGACCCCAAGAATGCTAGCGCTCTCAATCTTGAGATGCTTGAGTAAAGTGAACAGGTCTTCTGCGTCTGAATACTCTGCGCTGGGCTTGCTTGACCTCCCGTAGCCTCTCACATCATAGCGGATGACCCGCAGATTCTTCGCGAACTTCTGGAACTGCTCGTTCCACATTCTGTTGTCGAGGAAGCCAGCGTGTATCAGTACAAGAGGGGTCCCTTCGCCTGCGGTTTCGTAGTATAGACTCCCTCCCCGAACCGTTAGATAGCTCATTTACGCTGCTCGGTTTGCGGCAACATAGTATTGTTCTTTCGGAACTTCCTGTATGACGACTATTGTCTGGTCCCGCGGCGCCTTTGCAATCTTCTCCACGGCGTCTGTGATCGCCTTGGCAAGATCGTCCTTCTGCTGTTGCGTCCTCCCCGGGTACATCAAAACCCTAACAATCGGCATGGAAATGAACCAGACTTTCCCTGCTCAAGAAAGTTTGCATGGTTGTGAGATCCGGTTCAGCCTATTAACGAGCGGGCTCATGATTTCCACTCCTCCACTTGGCGGAGCCGTGGATCTCTCCTTGTAGAACGTCGTAGGCTAGTGGTCCGTCTCTGTCGTCAACCACCATTATGATGTCGCCGTAGCCTAGAAAGGCGTCTAGGATGTTGACGCCGTTTCTGAACAGAAGTTCGGTGATATAGGATGCTATTCCAGGGGTCATCTCGGCGCGAGGCGAGAGGTTGAGTGTCAGCTTGGCCACGTTCTCCTGTGTCGTCGCCTCTCGAAGGTGCTCCAGTTTTCCTCGGACTAGGGCGTAGTCTTCTCCGGGCAGGATGAGTTTGATAGAGTTTGAGAGTGGGAAGAGGTGTGGGAACTCTGAGAGATCGCTCCAGACTTCTGACAATTCTTTGATTATGGTCGAGAACTGGGTCTTTGGTGCTCTTATCGTCACGTCTACTATGCCGCTTGAAAGGGAAATCCTCGCGTCCTTGAGGACTCTCGACGCGTCGGGGCTCTTGTCGTTTGATAGGGTGTCGGAGAACCTCTTGATCGCTACGACTAGCGTGTTGATGGTGGCCTCTCTTCCGCTCAGTTGTTTGACTTGTGGCTGGATGAGTTCTGCGAGGGAGTGGAAGTTCATGAGCTTCATCTTCAAGCATTGATAGATGGGATAGTTTCTGGTCAGAATCTCACGCACCGCTTCCGGAACGCTTACACTGTTTCCGTGAACTGTCAAGCCTTGTGATTCCTTGCCTTGGTGTAATATATGGTGGTTCCGAAATAAAAGTCTTATATGCAAGTAACAAGTGTTACTGTACTGCAATAAAATGCAGTAGAAAAAACAACAATGCAAACCAATATGAATTTCCCGACCTACGTGTTCGCGACCGTCAATCCGGGCCGCAGCACCAACGTGGTTGAGGAGCTAAAGCGAAACAGCCAGATTGACCTCATCGCACCGGTCACAGGCCGATACGACCTAGTCCTACGCCTGAAACCGAACACCCCACACAACATCTACCAGACAGTCAAAGAAATCCGCGAGATCAACGACATCCGCACAACCGACACTCACACAGGCTTCGACGGTATTCAGCCGACCAAGAAATTCGAGAACCAAATGGCCCTCGGCTTTTCCTTGTTAAACTGTGAGCACACTACCAGCGAGAACGTCATCAAGCAGCTCAGCAGCATACCCGGCTTCGTAGAAGCATCTACGGTACCCGGACAGTTCGACATAGTCGCACTCTGGCAAGCACGAACCTCTGAAGACATTGTGAAGACCTCCGTTGAGAGAGTTAGTCACCTTGATGGTATCTTCAAGAGCGAGACACTTCTCGCTTATGCACCGTTCTTCAAAGCGTAATCATCCAAATATAGCTCCGTCAACCTCCCCCCTTTTTTGGACCCTCTGTTCTTTGTGTGTGAAGATTTTCAATCGTCCATCGACCAACTGACCGTGCTCGCGAACGGGAGACATTTACTGGAAAGTAAAGATAGATCTAATGAGCTCTGGGAAGTTCCCGGAGACTTTCTTCTGCGGCTGCAAGAACTCTTTCAACGTCAAGCTCGTCGTGTGATGCAGAGACCATGATTCTCTCCATACCATCAGGATGGAAGTAAACCCCTCTCTGTAGCATTAGGTTACGAAATGTCCTGAATCTCTCCGTGTTTGCATAGAGGGTCTGTCGATACCCCGTTATCTTGCGTTCTTTGGTGAAGAACACCTGGAACATGGGTCCGAGACCTTGAACGATCCCCTCATGATCGTAACGTTCCATTAGTTCTCCTAGTCCCTCCATGATTCTTGCTCCGGTGGTATGCATGTGCCTGAATGCCTCGTCATCGTTCCTGGTAAGCTCCCGCAACGTTGCCTTGGCTGCGGCGAGGCACATCGAGTTCCCGTTGTATGTTCCACCGTAGCCGATTCGTCCCGGCCCGATCATACCCATGACATCTCTTCGGCCTGTGACCGCTGCGATCGGTGCTCCGCCGCCTAGGGCCTTTGCAAAGCAGGACAAATCGGGCTTTACGCTATAGAATTCTTGAGCTCCACCAGGAGCGAGACGGAACCCGGTCAGGACTTCATCGAAGATGAGGAGTACGTCGTCATTGTCAGCGATTTCTCTGACAGACTTGAGATAGTCTTCGTCTGGCAGAATTACGCCGGAGCTTCCGAGAACTGGTTCCATGATAATTGCGGCAAGGTCCGCTGCGTTCTTCTTGACGGCCTTCTCTAGGGCAGTTGTATCGTTCCATTTTGCAATGACAACGGTCTTTGCTATCTCTTCAGGGATTCCGGGATAGAACGGAAGCTTCGAAGGGGACTGTTCCAGTCCAGCCACAACCGAAGGTGATTCCACGCTGAAGAGGACATAGTCGTGATGTCCGTGATAATGGCCTTCGAACTTGAGGAGCTTCTCCCTCCCTGTGAACGCTCGAGCAATCCGGACCGCCTCCATCGTAGCCTCTGTCCCCGTGTTCGAGAAGCTGACCATCTCAGCAGACGGAACCATCGACTGAATCTTCTTTGCAACCTCCACCTCCAACTCAGTAGTGGTCCCAAGCATGGAACCGTTCTGAAGCTGATCAGCGACAGCGCTGACAATTGCTGGGTGAGCGTGCCCGAGGATTAGCGCACCATAGGCGATTAGGAGGTCCACGTACTCGTTCTCGTCAAGGTCGCGAACTCGGGACCCCAGACCGTTCTTGAAGAGGATTGGGAAGGGGTCGTGAGCGTGAACGCGGATATTCGAGGACGCCCCCGATGGAAGGTGCCTTCTCGCTTCTTGGTATGTGGCGTATGATCTGGAGAAATTTGTGAGGAGTGGCAGTGAGGGACGAGCTATTCGTCGTTCGGCCTCGGCCCTTGCTTGGCTGAGGGCGTTCTCTGCTTTGAGCTTTGTGAACAACGGCTTATTCCTCCCATGTCTAATAGTCTATTCCGCTTGGCGGGTATAAAAAGATGTATTTTTTCGGTGTTTTTGTTAGGGTTTCGAACTTTTTATCCGCTCCACGTACTCGCGCCCCACAAAATCATCCCTTTGGAAACAACGCAACTATTTCTGCTCCCTCAGCGAGTCCCGAGCAAGCCCATTACTGTAGGCGTTGGTCCCCATTCTCTAGTCCCTGCAGGGGGATGTTCATTCGAGAAATAATGTCCTAGCACCCGATGATGGATTCAATGGCCCTGAAAGGTGAACCCCTCTGGTTCAAGTCCCCGTGAGCCTCCTACCACCCGCTTTTTGTCTTCGTCATTTCGCTGGAGATCAGGATCCGGTGGTATAGAGGAATATCTTGCCTACAATCTTCTCTCCTGCTTTTGAGGCGTGGCTGGATGATGCTATGTTGGACTCCGATATCTCGTTGATTAGGGTGTGGACATGCCTTGATTTGAGATAGATGAGCCTAGCTTGCAGATTGTCTCTCATTATGCCCATTCTCCTGAATTGTGGTTCAACGTAGAGGCCGTGGGACCTTGCCATTCCGTCTACAATAGTCATCCATGCCATCCCAACGATCTTATTTGCTATTCTGACAACGAAGCATTTTTCCCCATTTCTTAGGGCAACGCTGATCCATTTCCTATTTGTCTCAGGCTGCGTGAGGGTCATGAAGCGTTCTATTTCTTCGACATTATGATTCATGCTGACATCGTGTTTGAATCTGTGATTCAGAGGAGCCTTGTCTACGTCGAGTTGCCAGATGTTCCAGATTTCCTTCGGATGCTCGGCTGCCTCATACTCTGAGAAGATGTAACTGGAAGGCTTTAACGGATAGAAGTGGTCGAATACTTCCCTGGATTTTGTAAAGATGGTTCCCGATGCTTCATAGCCATCGTATATGAACAGGCCATTCTTGAGTCCCTCGGGACTCTCGTAGACGTAGACTTCCCCGTCGGCTTCGAGAGCCTCTTTGGCCTCGTGATGGAGGATTGGGTCAAAGAAGGATAGGCCCTTCGGTAGATCACCTAATTGCGCTATGGATTTTACCTCTGACATCAGAGGGCTGCTGCTGTTTTTCACTAGTCTCTTCCCAACGTCATGCAATTTTCATTTGCTATCATCGTGTTGCGTAGATGCGTCATGAGTCTACCAATCAAGGATCGTGAATGTCTTGGTTAGTTTCTCTTCTCCAAGGATGTTGCCTATGACCAGTTCAAGGCTGTCTCGGCTGCGGTGGAGGTCTACAACCTCATCATCTTTCAGAGCATCCTTCAGGAGGTACTCGAACTGGGTCTTACGCTCAGTAATGTTGCCGAACCGCCTGACCCGCTCCCTTTCTATCTGTTCATACGCATAGATGAATTCGTACAGAGACCTGTATATCTGATGTTCCATCTTCTCCTCGATGTTGAATTCCAGGTCAGCCCTGTCCCTCCCCCCAATCGTTATCGCCTGTAGCCCTTCCAGGTCCGCCCAGAAGATTGTACCGTCTGGAGCCAGTACCGCATCCTTGTCGAGCCACACATCGTAAAAGTCCAATCCACTGTATGTTCCATTGCCATTGTCGCTCATAGACCTAACGAACAAGGTGAGGATAGCAATTCCGCTCTTGACGAAGTTCTTCAGGAAGCACATCGCTTTGTCGTTTTCGTTGATGCGGAAGAAGTCAAAGAGTTCCCCGGTATTGTTCCCGATGGTCCAGTCTGATTGGAAGTAGATCCTGATGTTGGACGGGATTAGCCTTGTCTCCTGAACCATTGCTTGCCTGAACCTCCTGTACCAATACACCTGGGTGACCTCTTTTTGGAGGGCTTCTGGCAGCTTGACAATCTTCACCAATGGCGCAATCCTGAACCCGTGAATGGATGTGGTGCCAGGATCCGACATCTCGGTTGCCTTCATGGCAATTGAAGCAAATTCCAACCCTTGGGATCCATAGGGGCATCCCCTCGACCATAACTCCCCCGTAAGATACCTCGGGAATTTCATCTCTTTCTCCTCGGCATTTGTGATCCTTTTCTTCGTGGGACCGCTCTTGAGGAGGCTGCAAATCTCCTCCTTCTTGAGGAGCTGACGGCTGAACGGGCTCGTTGTCGACCCTATTCCCTTGACTGAGAAATAGAAATCGGTTCCGTCAATTGTCATGTAGGGCTGTCTAGCAACGGCGCTCCTGTTGTCATCTATCAAGAGCTCTTTGGTTCCTATCGGGTCCACGTTAGAGAACGGCTTTACACTATCAGGGAGGTATATCCTCTCGAAGTCCGGCATCGGAAAACGTCTGAAGTACTTGTTTGTGATCGTCGAAGATCCGTCGTAGACATTGAGATTGATGGGCATCCCTCTAAGGGTGATCGGCGCTGGCTTGGTGATTGCTAATGTCAGAGCTTTTTCCCGCGCTTGAATACTACCGTCTGGGCCCTCCGCAGTATGGGCAAGTATCTAGCGTGGTTGGAATGAGAGTTCCACAGTACTTGCAGTTCACCTTGGCCACGTCCCTTATCACGACCTGAGGAGGTGGCTTTGAGCCTAGGTCTATTGCAGATTCCAGAGGCGTTGAAAGCGGTGCTCTGGGGAGGGTGGCTGGACCTAGTGGGTGCTCGGGAATAGTGTCCATGCGTCTCCTTCGTCTTGAAGCATAGACTACTATCACCACAGCGAATAGGACAGCTATCAACGCCAAGATGAGGTACGGGGCTAACGCCAAGAGAGTATCAATGGGATTCACAGGGGGAGGATTTGCTGGTGCCAGATTGTAGCTAGTTGAGGTGACGTAGAGATTATCGGTGTAAGTGAAGCTCCCGGCCTGCCCTTGGTACGAGCCGTTATCCTGCTCGACGTAGCTGTAGCCTATGATGTATCCGGTTGATGGGTCGAAGTATTCGTACCAGGTGTAGGATGCTGTGAAGAGGCCGTAGGAGTCGTTCCGCTGGTATTGACCCGTCCCTTTGGTTTGGATGCTCTGAACGTACTTGTTACCTTCCGTGGGTAACTGCAGACTGTAATTCATCGACAACACTGTGAATTGAGTGTTGAGAACATAGAAGGTGCCCCCGACTGGAAGCGAGGGGTTCATGCCAAACCAAACGTAAATGGGGTTTGTGTAGCCCACCTGATGATCGGTTCCTTTTACGTACGTGAAGCTGCTTGTTGACCATGTATAACTGCCAGAAGACGAATTCGAGAAAGACAACCCCTGGTTGTTGCTGAACTGTGACGAATAGCTATAGGTGGTTGATACATTGCTCCCGCTAATAGAGTTCATCTTCTCCGTCCCCGTTGTCTGGGTTTGGTCCGTGTAGCCGGAGTACGAGTTCTGACCGTTGTTCACAGTCGTCGTTTCAGAATAGTTGAAGAAGTCGCCGCTCTGCGGTGCGTACGCGGAAACCGAGTTCGCATTCGCTGCAACTGCAAGTGCTATCAGCATTATTGACAGCGCTACGGCGAAGACTTTGTGGTTCAACCTGCGAATCCTCCTACGCCGTGGCTGTGAGCTGGATGGAATCCTCCCATCCCACTGAAGGTTGAATGATAGGATCCGTGGGCTATGATTACCGGGTAGTACCAGAAAAAGAGTGGATGTGGTCCGTACGTGAACTGCACTGGGGTTTCCGTGATCTTGGCTGTGGGGTCAATCTCCTTTACTATCTCGTTTCGAACTCCATGGATCATTCTTACTGCTATGGCTACCAATTCGGACCTTTCTAGGCCTGTAGCATAGCCGTTGAGCAGCGTAACTGCCTTCTCCATTAGGTCGAGGACCTCATGCGCCTCGAACACGGGTATGGAAGCGAGAATCGCGGCTGCGACTATTGGATACTGTAAGTAGTTCTGCAGCTGTTCAATGACATACTTCAGCTTCTCTTCCACTTCGTCTGGATTTAGTTCCCCGATTCCCAGGAAGGCCGAAGAGATCTCCGTGTCCTCTGAAGTCGTGTATCCCCAGGAGTTGAACAACGACCTGAACTGCTGGAATTTGGAACTCAATCCGTCGATTGGAACATTCATGATGGCCAGTATCGAAGCAGCTTCGCTTGATTTGGTCAGATGTTTAAACTGGGAAAATCGGCCGATGGGATAGGTTCCGTCGAACCTTCGGCCTGCCATGATGGTAGCGGCAACTCCAGCGGATTGTTCTTTCGGAACACCTTGGTGCCTCAGCTGTTCGTCTAGATTCCTTAGAGTAGCTCCAAGGATTTGGACGTCCTGACTGCTCAGTGCGGCCATGATTTCAGCGGCCATGAGCTTGTTGGGAAGTGTGGAGTCGAACGTCCGAAGAGCCGACAGGGCCTCAATGAATCTTTGACCTATTTGGGTAGTATTTCCTTGGAGTTTGGCTAGTCCTATTCCTGTGCTCCATAACAATGATCGGGCTTCAGCCCCATTACCACTATCGCCGTTTTCTGAGTTCTCCAGATCTTCTATCTCAGGAACTTGAGGTCTGACCCAGCTCACGTATGCAGCAGTCTTGTCGGCTATAGATCGCAACTCTGCGTAGGTTGCCTTGATCTCTGCTGTGAAATCAGGAAACTCGTGGTCGGCTACCCTATAGCTCCTGACGCTGAGGTCGTTGAACACAAGTGTTCCGAGACCGGTAAGAGACAGGTATCCTCCATCGTACGCTACCATTCGATCAACCATGGACTTCTCCTGGATAAGTTCGTTCACTTTTGCCTCCATCGATATTAGCGCGGATTCCTCGCTGGAAACCGCGGCCGTTTCTTCATGGATCCTTTCCCGCAGCTCGTCCTCTTTCTCCTTTCCTTCAAGATGGAATAGGAACGAGTGTTCTTTTCGTAGATCCTGTTGTAGGGCTGCTTGAGCTTGCGCCTTTCTAGTCTTCTCAGTGTCTATCTGTGTGATTATCTGGGACAGTCTGGCAACATCGTTAGCTCTTTTTTCGTAATCATCCTTGGTTACCGTCAGAACGTAGCCGTTTGCCGACAAGTATTCTAAATCAGCTGGCGGAACAGGAGTGATGGGTTCTGCCCTGTCATATAACTGGGATAGAAATATCCTGACTTCGGTACACTTCATGATACGAGCTAGCGATGCGCGAAGCCCTGAGGTCCTTAAGTGATTTGCTGTGTAGGCGAATCTCTCCCGTGCCCATTCGATCCTAGTGCGAGGGTTTAGAAACCATTTGTTACTGCCCAAAAAAATCTAGGATCGGGAGTCCAGTCTTCCCCCACAAAATCACTCCGGGGTACCTTGCCAATCCTTCCTTGGTCGAGATTAGGCATGTTTTTTCTTCTGTAGTTTTTCCTTCTGCTTAACTATTTTTTTCCGTTAACTAAATCATGACCCCCCCGGGGGTCTGTTTTTCCCGCGCCACGCCCTTCGTGAAACGCAGAGGACGCCACGTTCACCGGTCGCCGCCGGGCCGGTCATCCTTTGTGGACCGAACCAGTCGTGGAAAACGCCCCATTTTCAGCCCTGATCTCGAGTCTGAGAGATGCCGAAAATTTTCGTTCGGAAACCGCCCGACAATTAAGCGTCTTGTTCGAGAACGAGGTCAAGCCCAGATCATGCCCTGATCACCCCGTCTCGCCCGTTATTGGTGCCAGACAGGACATTTTCTCTGGCAAAGGGGGGGTCTTAGCGATCGCGACTCATGACACAAGAGTGGTCGAGGGGAGAATTCCGAGACCGAAATCGCCCATTACCAGCCCGAATCCCAAATCCAAGCCCGCGATTTCCAGACTATACAATTCCACGCTTATCCCTAGGGGAATACACAGGGATCGAAAACAGTCAGTCAAGCCCATAACGCGCCTGTCTCAAAGAAACAAGCCCGAAAACATACGCGGCCAAAAAGAGGATCCTGAAAACAAATTCGTATAACTTGTGCAGAAGCCTTGTCCGCGAGAGTGGCTTATCCGAGAATCCCGTGGCCCGGTGCGTTGCAAAAGGCCGTTTCGGATCGTCAGTAGAACGCGGAACTGTTACCCCTTCCCACCGCCAATTCACTAGCGCTAGCAGCGAGCATTCTGCCCCAAGCCAGGATCTCCAGCTTGTGCGGAGCCGTGTAAAGCGGGGCAAGAATATTTAGGGCCTCTTCAACCCCGGAAAGTGTCATGAAGATCAAACTAACGAGCGTATTCGTTAACGACCAGAACAAAGCGCTTGACTTCTACACGAAGACCCTGGGTTTCGTCAAGAAAACGGATATCAGCGCGGGCAACTACAGATGGCTAACAGTCGTCTCAGCAGAAGAGCCGAACGGGTCCCAGCTTGTTCTCGAGCCAAACGCCAACCCCGCCGCAAGAACATACCAGGAATCCATCCTCAAACAAGGCATCCCCGCAACGATGCTCTTCGTCGATGATATCCAGAAAGAGTTTCAGAGGCTAAAGAAGCTCGGCGTCAAATTCACTATGGAGCCAACAAAAACACCCGGCTCAACCATAGCCCGATTCGACGACACTGTAGGCAATCTGATTCAGATCACTCAGCTTAGCTAATCGCCCAGCAGACCTCAGCGTGCTGGTTCGCCCAATTCCACAACACTGTAGGCAATCTGATTCAGGTGCCCTTGGGCGTGGCCTTATCACTTAGCGTCCACTGTCGAGCTGTCTCTCTAGCTCAGTAAAGAAAGTATTCACATACCAAGCGGTGGTACCCCAGTGCCACTGGTCGAACCGTATCGCCGCATGAACTCTCGTGGAATTTTCGTCGATTCTAGTCATGTCGATTCGAAATTTTTCCACGGATGGAAATGACATACCAAACTCGCCAAGTGTGGTGTTTACAACCACTTCATAGTGCCCTGTAGCTTTGTCTGCCTTCTTGATGCCCCATCGGGCTTGTTCAAAGACTGTGCGAGCGGCATTCCAGACCTTGTCGAACCCGAAGGGAAGCTCTACAGTTTGTTCCTCGTGCAACGACTGCTAACGTCTCACCTAAGACTATTAGGGTTCAATTCCTGATTCGAACACTGCACTCGCTTGAAGGCCACGAAGGATCTAGTTATTAGCTTGCGCTTGCGAGAAGATTTTAGGGATAGTCGAGAAAGGGGCTTGGTTGGCGTATCCATACTTTGACGAAGATGACCACTCGAGGTGCGGACTCGAAGAGCGATCTCGCGTCTCCCACGAAGCAAGGCGGACAGCTTAAGGCGCGATTCTCAGTCCGGGAGCTCGGGTCCGCGACGTGGCCCGACTTTGAGCGAATGGTCGAAAAACACAATGGAGTCTGGGGCGGCTGCTGGTGCACCTTCTTTCACCTCACACCCAGTCTGGCGAAACAGTGGTCGGGGAAGCACAAGGAATACAAAGAGAAACTCGTCCGAGCAAACCAGTCCCACGCCGCGCTCGTCTACGACGGGACAGACGTTGTCGGGTGGTGTCAGTTCGGACCCCCTCCCGAGCTTCCCGGCCGAATGAGCGGGTACGACACGATGGATGTGGCTCCGCCCGACTGGAGGACTACCTGCTTCTTCGTCGACCGCGACCACAGACGCGAGGGGGTGGCTAAGAAAGCGTTGGAAGGAGCACTCGGCTTCATCGCCGCGAGAGGGGGCGGAACGGTCGACGGATACCCCAAGGCACTTCCACGAGGGAAACCATACTCGAGTTCATTCATCTGGGGCGGAACCGAGTCAATGTACGCCGAGCTAGGATTCCGTCCCCTCGGTGCTCTCGGCACAAGCAATCGCGTTAAGGTGATGCGAAAAGTTGTTCGTGGTCGATGAAGCCCCCATGGGTGGCTACGTGAACATAACGACGAAATAGCCAGGACAAATTCCCTCAGCCATCTGAGGCCGAGGACGAGTTCGGTTTATCCGGATTTTTCCTCTGCCTTCAAAGCCATGTCTTGTTTGCGCTCAATCTGTTTCTGTTTAATCTCCTCGTAGAGGTTGCACCAGTCACGGCCGGAGACGACGAGCTGGTAGATCTTGAGCTTCGGATGAATGCACATCGCCCTATCAAACAGATCAGCGTTGAGCGGATCGGTCGTGGCAAACCAGATGCAGGACAGACAATTTTGGCTCTGCCACTGTATGCCCTTCAACCGCTTCTGTAGTTCAGACTCAGGTCCCGACATGATGTTTCAGCAAGGAATGAACTCGTGAAAAGTAATTAAGCTCTGAAAGAGAATCGAATTCCATGAAAGACTGAAGTACTAAGTCGTCATTCTGATTTCTCCAGGGCGTAATAAGACGATGTCGCGGCTGGCAGCGACCCTCTTCATATCGTTAGATGGTGTAGTCGAGTCGCCGGAAAAGTGGTCGTTTCCGTACTGGAACGATGAGATTGGAAAATTCAAGCACGACGAGACCTTCTCCTCAGACGCCCTCCTCTTGGGACGTGTGACATACGAGGGTTTTGCCGCCTCATGGCCCAGCCGCAAGGACCCCGAAGGGTTCGCAGACCGATTCAATAGCATGCCCAAGCACGTTGCCACCAGGACCCTGAGAAAACTCGAATGGAACAACTCGCACGTGCTCAAGGGTGATATTGCAGCCGAGGTCTCAAAGCTAAAACAACAAACCGGCAAGGACATCGTCATTCACGGCTCCCCAGCCCTCATCCGCTCTCTGATGCCGCACCACCTCATCGACGAATACAGGCTCCTTGTCTACCCTATCATCCTTGGGCACGGAAAACGCCTCTTTGACGAAACCAGCCAAGCCAATCTCAAGCTTGTCGAGTCGAAAACGTACGACACCGGAGTCGTCAAATTAGTCTACCACCGCGCGAGCAAGCCAGAAACAGAGACTGTTGCCAAGCTGAAGTAAGGAAGCTCGGAATCCTCCTAGGCCAAGAATGGGCCACACTGTAAACCATGGCGGAGCCTATGACGTATCTTCTCCGTTTGAGCATTGGGCGCTTTACAGGCTTCTCGCCAAACACTTCTGTCTAGAGCAGCCTTCTTGCTATGGAGATACTCCCTAGTCGGCCATCAATCTGAGATTGTAGCGCTGACCAATTATTGCATCGGAGACTTTCTGATCGTTTCTTCTGCTCGGACACTCTGATAGCAAGTAGGATCGGAGCGGTTCCCGTTGTCAGAAGATGGAGGCTAAGCAGGGACTCGCCTTGGTTCAAGGAAGGCTATTTTAGTGAAGGGTCGCCTCTTGGTCCTAGATTTAGTTGCGTAGGCCGCGTAGGGTCAAGCCGCTGGCTACAATAATCTCCGCGGGCCTCTCCAAATTCGGACGACGAGAAGGCGTCTACGCCCGGGAGCTATTCGCCGAAGCAGCTCTAGAAGCTTTTCACAGAGTCGAGAAGCTAGACCCTGGCAAGGATATCAAAGCCGCATTCATCGGACAAATGAGCGAGGCCTACGAGCATCAAGCGCACGACGCCCCGATAGCCGCAAGCTGGGCAGGTCTCTTGCCTGCACCTGCAACAAGGATCGAAAACGCCTGCGCCTCCTCAGGATCGGCGCTTCGCTGTGGCATAATGGCGATCAAGTCGGGACTGTATGATATCGTATTAGTTGGGGGCGTTGAAAAGATGACGAATCAGCCTACGCCGGAAGTTACAGGCATACTCGCGACTGCTTCTGATTACCCGTTTGAACAATGGAACGGCATGACGTTCCCTGGTCTCTTCGCCCTCATGGCTACAGTGCATATGCATGATTACGGAACGACCGAGGAACAGATGGCTGCGGTGGCGGTCAAGAACCACAAGAATGGCGCCCTGAATCCCAAGGCGCACATGCAGAAAGAAGTGTCTCTTGATGAGGTCATGAAATCTCGCATGGTCGCCTGGCCTCTCAAATTGTACGATTGCTCCCTCATAACAGACGGAGCCAGCTGTCTCATTCTGACTTCACCCAAACTCGCAAAGAAGCTGAGCGACAATTACGTTCACATTATCGGTTCGGGACAGTCCCAGGACACCTTCTGTCTTCACGAGCGCGATAGCCTCACGACCATCAACGCCGCAAAACAAGCGGCGCAAGAGGCTTACAAGATGGCTGATGTCAAGGCGAAGGATATCGACGTTGCAGAGGTCCACGATTGTTTCACTATAGCAGAGATAATTGCTTGTGAGGACTTGGGTTTCTGTCGGCCCGGCCAAGGAGGCAAGTTCGTCGAGAGCGGCGCTTCAAATATCGGTGGCGCCATTCCGATAAACACCAGCGGTGGGCTCAAATCGAAAGGGCATCCCGTAGGCGCCACGGGAACAGCGCAGGTCCATGAGCTATTCCTACAACTAACGGGACAGGCTGACCGAAGACAGGTTGCGGACGCCGAGATTGCTCTCGCCCATAATCTGGGCGGATCCGGCGCGACTGGGGTGGTTCACATCTTGAGGGGCGCTTGAGGATTGAGCGAGCTGCCTCCTCCTACTATCGAGGAGTTCTATCGGCAGTGCGCGGATCGCAAGCTTATGGCGGTTCGATGCGTTCGCTGCAAGCACATTATGGTCCCTCCTAGAGCAATTTGTCCGAAGTGTCGGTCTTCGAGGGTTGAGTGGGTTCAGCTCGGCACTCAGGGCAAGCTCGTCACGTACACGATTGTCCATGTTTCACCGCCGCAGTTCAAACATATGACGCCCTATGCGGTGGGAATTGTGGAAATGGAAGAAGGGGTCAAGTTGCCTAGCATTATCAGAACCTCACGACTCGAATCTTTGAAGATCGGAATGGAGCTGGAGGTCGACTTCAGTCCAAAGTCACAGGAAACCAGCTGGCCTCACTGGCCACGCTATTTCTTCAAAGAAACGGAGTAACCGGCCTGCCCAGCGCTTAAATAACCGGCCACTTCTTCCTTATTGTTACGGGGAGCTGGGATAAACCCGGCTGAGAGGATGGCTTCGCTTGCCATCGACCCTTTGAACCTGATCCGGGTAATGCCGGCGGAGGGACGATACGAAGCCTGATTCTTGGACCAGCTTTCCCCGAATTAGCAAAATGGGGAAAGCGCATGAAAAAAAGTGCAAGTTGGTTAAGCGAAAGCTCCACTCCCAATTCGCCGGAGATAATCAGACCTCGCGTCCAAGTCGGGAGACCTTTTCTTACAAGTCCTACACTGGACATCGCTAGGATAGGGGCCTTCTCAGCGCTTGTTGCTCTAGGGACCATGCTGACTAACCTATTGCTTGGCTTCTCTCTCCCTCAACCGCTCGGCGAAATCACTGCTGCCCCTGCTTTCTATATGGCGCTTCAGATTCAGACGGAAGTCGGTGAGGTTCCTGGCCTTTGTAATGGGGCTTGCAACCGTCTTTGAGAGTTTGGTTCTGTTCTTGATTGATTGGCCTGTGTACTCGTATACCGCCTTCTATAGCTCACAAGCTCCGTGTGCAAACTGCGGACTTGTATCGGGCTTCAGTCTCGCCGTGCTCGATTTTGGCACAATGATTGACCTCGTTTGGATACCAGTGGCATTGGTTCTGGTGGTCGCGGCGCGGAGAGCTTACAACATTCAGTATTTCACCTAGCTTTCTCGATGCAGGTCCCATGAGACTCGGAAAACCCAGCCCGAACTTCCTACGCAATGTCATCTACAACAATCTAGGCGCTCAGCGGTCCGAACTGCTCGTCGGTCCAACGTTTGGCGTCGACAACGCGATCTACCGAATTGGACCTGAAAGGGTTCTGGTGGCAACCACGGACCCGCTGTCGTACCTTCCATCATTGGGACCCCGCGCATCTGCATGGTTGTCGGTTCACCTACTAGCTTCGGACTTAACGACGTGTGGATTCTCGCCTCAGTTCGGCCTTCTCGATTTTAACCTTCCACCGGGCCTTTCAGACTACAACTTTGCAAGGTATTGGGATTCATTCAGCGAAGAATGCAGGAAACTCGGAGTCTCTATCATCGGGGGTCACACCGGCAGGTATCCGGGTATTGACTACTCCATAATCGGGGGAGGTGTCGCTATGGCTATTGTCCCAAGAAATCGATACTTGA
Source organism: Candidatus Bathyarchaeota archaeon (assembly GCA_005882895.1). Taxonomy (GTDB): domain Archaea; phylum Thermoproteota; class Bathyarchaeia; order 40CM-2-53-6; family 40CM-2-53-6; genus 40CM-2-53-6. Next base: position 67,074 of record VBBD01000009.1, read on the forward strand.
CCTCTGCTATGGCTAATGATGGAGACGATATTATTTTGACCAAAGGTGCCGCGATTGAGACGACAGCGGTGCTGACTCGCGCGTTTTCACGAACGGTCAAAAAGGCCCTTGGTCGCAAGCTCTTCGAAAAGGCGTGGAGCTACTTGGGCAAGGTGAGTACAGTGGATGAGGCATTGATAGCTTCCTCTGTGGGAGTACGCGGTCAGGGAGTTACGGCCATGCACGACGCAACAGAAGGGGGAGTGATCGCCGGAATATTCGAGTTGGCGACAGCGTCCAAACTCGGCGCGACGGTAGATTTGGAGGAGATTCTCGTCAGCGAAGAGACTTTGCAACTATGCCACCTGTTTCATTTGGACCCGTTGGTGTCCTTGAGCGAGGGGAGTCTAATCATTGCATCATTGCCTTCTAAGACGAAAACCATACTAGACAAGTTGATCTCTCAACTAATACCGGCGAAAGTCGTCGGAAGACTTACTTCAAAGCATCAAGGCTACAAGGCAGTTAATCGTAAGGGGACACGCAGTTTTCGTTATCCAATTTTCGACCCTTACTGGAAGGCCTATTCAAGTGCGATTCGAAGAGGTTGGTCCTAGCTTGAGTTTGATCGGGGAAAAGTAATTGGCAAGGTCGAAACCGAGCATGTCAAACAGGGGTCTTCAACTGTTCATTATCGTGGGAGTATATGTACACAGGATTCTCAATTCTTCTCAACGCATCAATAGATTCTAGACCTTGTGCTGTGCTGTAGATCATTCCGGTGATGTTCCGTTTCTCGATGTTTTCCGGTAGAGGAGCTGCATCCCCAGTGTAGACGAAGTTTCGGTTCTTCCACTTCACGACGACGGACTGGTGTCCGATAGTGTGGCCTGGTGTTGGCACGATCTCCACTCCGTCCTCAATCGTGTAACGTCCCCGTAGCGGCACGATTTCTCCTTCGGTATCGAAGAATTCACGCAGGTAGCTGACCCGCATGAATCGGTCTGGAAAGTATGCGTACCGGACCTCGTCTATCTGTTCTAGAAACTTTGCGTTGGGAAAGAGAAGATTGTTTCCACAGTGGTCAAAATGGAGATGCGTATTTACCACTAAAGTAATGTCGCTGGGTTCCAGTCCAGCTTTCTTCAATGATAGCCGTAGTTGCTCTTCCTTGGTCCTGATGACCTCGTGGAATTTCTCGTATTTCGGTGGCAGCGTCCCGATTCCGGTGTCGACTAGGATATTCTCTTTGTCTGTTCGGATCAGTAGCGGTTTGAGTGCTGCTTTGTACTTGGTTCCCTGGTATTTGCCAAATACGAGAAAGCTCTTGTCAAGCGTGAAATACCCATCTGTAAGTAATCTTATGTCGACGACGGTCAACTGGACCCGGGTCTGGGGTCTGATCGAAAGGCTATAAATTATCCAAGTCGAAATCCTTCAAAACAAGTCCGGACGAGTTATCAAGGGATTTTTGGAGCGGTTTGGTCGACTTGGTTGGAACGGGTCTCAGGCGAAAGCCTCTCTGGATTCCCTCTGATGAGCGAGTAAAACAGGCCAATCTCACTCGATTTCAAGCATTTGTCAACCAGAAGGATCGCCTGAGTCTCGGATCTTATCCGGAACTCTACAGGTGGTCCATTGAGAAACCTACCGAGTTTTGGTCTGCCATGTGGGCGTATGCAGGGATCATATCATCGAAAAAGTTTGAGGCAGTCGTGGATGATCTCGGCAAGTTTCCCGGGGCCAAATGGTTTTCCGGAGCCAGACTCAATTTCGCCGAGAACCTTCTGAGATTCAGAGACGAAAGGATCGCCCTCATCTCACGCTCTGAGGGACGAGTATCTTCTAGCCTGACCTATTCCGATCTCTACAGAAAAGTCGCGCGTGTGGCGAATGGTCTACGTGAGGCAGGAGTACTGGCTGGTGATCGAGTTGGAGGTTACCTGCCGAACGTAGAGGAGGCGGCGATCGCAATGTTGGCTGCTACCAGCATCGGAGCGGTCTGGGCGTGTTGCGGGGCGGAACTTGGCTCAGGCGCTGTCTTGGACAGGCTTAGCCAGATCAAACCGAAAGTATTGTTTTCTGTTGATGGTTACGTCTACAAGGGAAAGAAGTTCGACATTTCGTCTAACGTCAAAGATGTTGCAGACGGAGTCCCTTCGCTCGAGAAGATAGTGACGATCCCGTACTTGGACGCCAAATCCAGCATGGGCCAACTTGTCAACACTGTTAGGTTCGACGAATTCGGATCGGCGAACAAGTCAGGCGAGATTCGGTTTGAGCAATTGCCCTCGGACCATCCAGTGTATATCATGTTCACATCAGGGACAACCGGGAAGCCGAAATGCATGGTTCAAGGGGCGGGAGGAGTCTTGGTAAACCAGTTGAAAGAGACGCAACTCCATGCCGATTTGAAGAAGACGGATCGGATCACATACATTACCTCGCCGAGTTGGATGATGTGGAACTGGCTGATGAGCTGCCTAGCAGCAGGATCGACTCTCATTTTGTACGATGGAAATCCTCTGCATCCTGACTGGGGCACGATGTGGAGGCTGGTTCAGGAAGAAAAGATAACAATCCTGGGATGCAGTGCCAGTTACATCAATCATCTCAGAGGAATAGGCGCTAAACCGAGCAAAGAGTACGATCTATCATCGCTCAGAGAGATTTCCCAAACCGGATCGCCTCTCTCTACCGAGGGGTTCGAGTGGGTCTACAAGGAGGTCAAAGCGGACCTGCATCTCAACTCGATCAGCGGAGGTACGGACATCAATGGTTGCTTCGCGGGTGGAGTGCCAATTCTCCCCGTCTTTGGAGGCGAGCTGCAAGCACCGGGGCTCGGGATGAAGATCAACGTATACGATGAGAACGGGCGGCCAGTTGTTGACAGGATGGGCGAGCTGGTCTGCGAGTCTCCAACTCCATCGATGCCATTATACTTCTGGGATGACCCCAACAATGTGAGATATCGTGATGCCTACTTCGAATATTATCGCCCCGAGGGGAAGAACGTTTGGAGGCATGGTGACTATGTGCTTGTCCACGGCGATACAGGTGGCTACACGTTCTATGGACGTTCGGACGCGGTGATAAAGGCCTCGGGGGTCCGCGTCGGCACGTCGGAAATCTACAATGTTGTTGAGAAACTACCTGAGGTCGCCGACAGCCTCGCGGTAGGACAGAACTGGGCGGGAGAGCAGAGAATCATCCTCTTCGTCAAACTATCCCCCAACCATAAGCTTACGGAGGAACTGAAAGAGAAGATCAGGAGAGTGATTCGGGCTGAGGCTTCGCCTAAGCATGTTCCGGCTCTGATATTGGAGGTGCCCGATATTCCATATACTCTAAACATGAAGAAGGTGGAGGTTGCTGTCGCGAATATTGTTAACAATAGGCCCGTTACGAATCGTGATGCACTGGCGAACCCGGAGTCTCTCGATTTCTACACTGGGCTTCTTCCTCTAATCCAGAAGAATTGATCGTACAATTCTCATGCGACTAGGCATAACTGTTCGCCCGCCTTCACCAAAGCTCCGGGTTTGACGTAGACTTCCTTCACGATCCCCGTTTTGGGTGAGGCTATCTCATTCTCCATTTTCATCGCCTCAAGAACAGCTAGCGGTTGGCCCTTAGTTACTGATGTGTTAGGAGACGCTTTCAAGGACACGATTCTCCCGCTCATGGGCGCAGTTATTACAACAGGCCCAAGAACAGTTTCAGACATTCCCGTATCATGGGATAATTGCTCTCTTCCCTCTAAACTCACCTTGAGTAGTCTTCCGTTTAGTCGAATGAGATAGTCGCTTCCATCGCGCTCTTCTTCTCTTCTCGCGATGAGAACCTTCCCATTGATATTCGCAACCAGATCTGGTTGGTCATCGGTTGGCTCTCGGAGGATGCGAACACTCAACTCTTCATCGTTGATTATGATCGTTTGAGCTATGCCCTGCTTCTCGACCTCTGTAATGGTCCAGGTTCTTCCGTTGACAGTGAGGCGGCGAATCTGTTTAGAGTCCTTCGACAAACAAGGGTTGCCTCGGTGATTCCGTCTGGAGGGTGTTTCGCCATCTTGTCTGAGTTCTCTCTAATCGCGACTTGCCGATTCCTGAGAATGGATAGTTTGCTGTCAAATGCAGCATCGCGACCTCCTCCTCTGACAGTTGCGGCTTGAAGCTCCAGGTGGAGATCTTGTTGTCGAGGAGCTGAGTATGGTAGTCACCGCGGACAAAGCTCTTGTCTTCAAGTAGGGCCTGGTGTAGCGGAATCGTGGTCTCGACCCCGATAACGATAGTCTCGCTCAAAGCACCCTTGAGTCTTTGAATCGCCTCTTCCCTAGTTCGGCCGTGTGAAGCAATCTTCGCAATGAGTGAATCGTAGTATTCTGGGATAACAGCACCGTCGATCATGGCTGTATCGACTCTGATACCTGGGCCTCCCGGTGGGACAAATTCTTCGACGCGGCCGGGGGAGGGAGCAAAGCCCTTCGACGGATCCTCAGCATTAATCCTGCAGTTCATCGCAGCTCCGTTGAACTCGATCTCCTCTTGGGAAAACCCAAGACCCTCTCCGTCAGCGATTCTAATCTGCTGCTCGACAATATCCACCCCAGTGACCATTTCCGTAATGAGATGCTCTACCTGGATCCGTTTGTTTATCTCAAGATAGTAGAACTCGCCCCCCGCTGATTGTACGAACTCTACCGTTCCCGCATTTTCGTACTTCGTCGCTTTGGCGATTTTCAAGGCAAGCGAGATCAGTTTTTTTCTTGATGTGGAATCGAGTCGCGGTGCGGGTGTTTCTTCGAGGATTTTCTGGTGTCGCCTCTGAAGTGAGCATTCTCTCTCACCCAGATGGACAACTTGTCCTCTTTGTCCAGCGATTACTTGGACTTCTATGTGTCGTGGATTGTTGAGGTGTTTTTCTAAGTAGAGTTCTGAGCGGCCGAAGGCTCCTTTCGCCTCGGAAGCAGCAAGATCGAAGGACCTTCGCAATTCACTGGCAGTCTTCACAATACGCATGCCCCTTCCGCCTCCTCCAAAGGAGGCCTTGATCAATACGGGAAAGCCCACGCGACGGGCTTCATTTTCAGCCTCGTCCGCGGTCTCCAGTTGACGTTTCGAACCGGGAATTGTAGGGACGCCGGCTCGAGCTGAAGTTTCTCTTGATCCGAACTTGTTTGCGGTCGAGGCCAGAATCTTGCTTCTTGGTCCGATGAAAACGAGTCCTGCTGCTTCGCACTCTCGGGCAAACTGGGGATTTTCTGCTAAGAACCCATACCCAGGGTGCACTGCCTCTGCTCTGGAGGCTTTCGCAACCTTGACTATCTTTGGAATGTTCAGATAGCTTTCAGAAGGCTGTCCCGGCCCGATGTTGTAGGCTTCGTCAGCATAGACGACGTGCTGGGATTCCAGATCAGGCTCTGAGTAAACTGCAACGGTCTTGATTCCGAGTTTCCTGCAGGTTCGTATGATTCTGACGGCGATTTCTCCACGGTTCGCGATGAGGATCCTTCTGAACATCGGCAGTGATCCGTTCTATAGTGGAATGTTGCCGTGTTTCCGGGGAGGGCGTGCCTCTCTTTTCGTCTTCACAGATTCGAGATATTTGATCAATACCTCCCTTGTTTCTGAGGGCTCGATAACATCGTCAACATATCCCCTTCCCGCAGCGATGTACGGGTTGCTGAATTTTTCACGATATTCCTTTACGAGTTTCCTCTTCTCTGCCACGGTGTCTTTCGCTTTGGCGATTTCGTTGCGGAAGATAATGTTGATCGCAGCATCGGGACCCATTACTGCTATTTCGGCCGACGGCCAGGCAAGGTTCACATCGGCCCTGATGTGCTTGCTTCCAAGCACGTCGTAGGCACCCCCATACGCCTTTCTTACGATTACAGTAAGTTTGGGAACAGAGGCTTCGCAGTAAGCATAGAGGAGCTTGGAACCATGGCGAATTATCCCATCGTGCTCCTGATCTATCCCCGGCAAGAACCCAGGAACATCCACCAGAGTCAGAATCGGGATGTTGAAGGCATCACAGAACCTGACGAAGCGTGCAGCCTTGACAGAGGAGTCAATGTCAAGGGTCCCGGCGTTAACCTTAGGCTGGTTCGCCACGATCCCACTCGAGTATCCGTTGAGTCTGGCAAATCCGATGACGATATTCTGAGCCCAGAGCGACTGTATCTCAAACAGTTCGCTTCCATCAACGATCCGGGTTATGACATCCCGGATATCGTACGCCTTGTCCGGATTGTCAGGCAGGACATCGTTGAGCTCACTCTTGTCCCCGACGGGAGGTTTTGGCTTGGCTCTAGGCGGGTCTTCGGTGTTGTTGGATGGGATGAAGCTCAAGAGTTTCCTGATTTGCTGTAATCCTTCCTGCTCGTTTTGTGCGAAAAAGTGCGCGACTCCGCTCTTGGTGTTGTGGAGTCTTGCGCCTCCAAGCTCTTCGAAATCAACGTCCTGATTGAGAACGGCTTTGATGACGTCTGGTCCCGTTATGAACATGTAGCTCGTCTTGTCGACCATTATTGTGAAATCTGTCATGGCAGGGGAATACACTGCGCCTCCCGCGCACGGACCCATCACAGCCGATATCTGCGGGATCACTCCCGAGGCAAGAACGTTGCGAAAGAATATCTCAGCATAACCGCCGAGGCTGACAACCCCCTCTTGGATTCTAGCTCCTCCAGAGTCGTTAATCCCGATGACCGGGACTCCGGTCTTGAGGGCGAGATCCATTATTTTCGTCACCTTCCTGGCGAACATTTCTCCCAGAGAGCCTCCGAAGACTGTGAAGTCGTGAGAGAACAAGTACACCGGTCTTCCGTCAATCTTGCCATAGCCCGTTACAACCCCGTCGCCGAGAATCTTCTTCTCCGCCATACCGAAGTCGGCGGTCTGATGAACCACGAACCTGTCCATTTCCACAAAACTGCCGGGGTCCACAAGTGCGACAATTCTCTCCCTAGCGGTCATCTTTCCCTTAGAATGCTGATCTTCGATTCTGTCTCTGCCGCCTCCTTCCTGAGATTTTTCCCTGAGTTCGCCAAGTTCTTTCGAGAGTTCCTTCATCGTCATGGTCGTTTGGAACTCGCTGAAGAGGCCTCTCGTATTAAAGCACGGAAGACAAGCTCATGCGTCCAGTCGGAGACTCCCATCTGGAACTGTTGCGTTTCCCTGCTCTGTCTGGATGATGATGCTTCCGTCCGGATTTACTCCAACGCTTTCCGCGGATCTTACCGTTGCTGGTTTCGATTATCACCGGTTTCATTCTATGGGCGCAGTGCTCCCACCAATGCACCCTGAGTATCGAGAACTGATTTCCAAAATTGCCGTACACGGCAAGACAATCAATTCGCTAATCGAAAAAGAACTGAAGAAACACTGAGTCGTACATAGCATCGCCAAGCTTCATTATATAGTCTGTATCCACCAATCCGTATTATACGGGTAACGAAATAGAGAATCCCTATGCTTGATCACATTATTCTGACCGTGAGCGATGTGGAGCGCTCGCTTAAGTTCTATACGGCTGCACTCAAGCCTTTGAAGATAAAAAAGTTCGAGCCCTACAAAGGCGCGGACGGACATCCAGACCTCTGGGGCTTTGGCGATGGCCAAAAAGCATTTTTCTGGCAGAAACAGGGTCAGCCTGATCCAGCCTCAATCCACTGGGGCTTCATCGCAGAAAACAAATAAGCGGTAGACGCCTTCTACAAGGCTGCGACTGCTGCAGGCGCAAAGGACAATATCTCGCCTCGTGCTCGTCTGGAATATTATCCCGGCTATTACGCCGCGGACGTGTTTGATCCAGATGGCTACACGTTTGAAGTGGTTCACAAGAGCTAAGCCATGCCGACCTCGCATTCACCCACAACGGCACTTTCGTCTCTAAAGGTCTCATAATGCCGTTCCAAGACAGGCAGAATCGAGCTAAGCGTCTTTTCTAAACTGAATCGTTTCTTTTTGACCAGGAAAATCGAGGTGGCTCCCGTCGGCAACTGTTCAGCCGTCAGATTCACATTGAGCCCGATGCCGACGATTGCGTATACTAGCTCTGGACCGCTGATCTTCGTCTCGATGAGTACACCGGCTAGTTTTTTCCCGCCGACCACGAGGTCGTTCGGCCACTTTACCTCTGATTGGACGCCGTATACCTCTTCGATTCCTTTTCGAAGAGCGTTGGCGAACAAGAACTGGAGAAGCGATATCCGATCGACAGGTATCTTAGGCCTGATAATTAGCGAAAACCAAAGGCCGCCTTTAGGCGATTTCCAAGTGCGTCCTGATCGGCCTCTGCCGTGTGTCTGGACATCCGATACCACAACGGTCGATTCGGCGGCCTGTTTTTCAGCGAGGGTCTTTGCCTTGGTGTTGGTTGATGAAATTCTCTTGTATCTGATGATATTCAGGCCGCAACCCCGTGTGATCGGGGTTGGGGTCCCGGTTTTAGGTGTAAGGATTCTACTTGGAGGATTTGGATTATCAGGCGCTCGGAGGCGATACCTCTAAGAAGGTTCGCCCACCCGGAACACAAGAAGCAATCCTAATTCGAAATTGCAGCGAGTAAGCTCCTTCTGCACTCTCTTCCTTAACAAACGCCGCGCACCAAAGTAGCGGCCGTGGAGATCAGCTGTCAATCACGGTCAGTTGCGAGGTCAAAAAAATGCAAGGGCCAGTCGCTGAGACTCTGTCCGGGCTGCCTGAGGTACTACTGCGAAAAGCACTACACCGAGCACAAAGAGTGGATGCCCGGAACGACTTGCCCGACGTAGGAACCCAATTCTTCGAGTTACTTGACCCATGAGGTGTAATTCGTGCAGAGCGGCGTCAGGGATTGCGGGAAGGGTAGCCATCTGGTGTAGATGTTATCTGCAAAATTTAGTGTTCTCATCTCGACCGTCAGCGCGCCCTCGTTGTCTTGATCGCGGAACTCCAAGACGATGTCCGCGAATCGTTTGACCATCTCGACCATCGGCTTCTCGTGAATATCCTCTTTGATCACCAGGATCGCGGTTCTCTTTCTAAGACGGACCCTCGAGGCGAGTTGGCAGAAGAAGGAATAGAAGCTCTCGGGTGATCCGATGCTCATCATGATGTTGTCTAGAAAGTCGCCAAGTATTACTTGAGGTCCTTCTCCCCGGGAGGCTTTCTCGATGAATAAGTTGATCTCCAATAAGTTGTCCGGTGAGATAATCTCTACATCGGTAGAGGGGTGAGCCATGGAGGTTCCATCGACAAAAGTAATCCATCCGACCTTACCGGTCCAGTCAGTGGAGAGATCCTCCGGGGCGGTCGGTCCAAGAACCAGGGTGGGAGACGGTCCGTCAGGGCCGATTGCTTCTTTCAGGATTAGACTCATAGTTTCTTTTACGCTGACGTTTCCTCGGACGCAAACGACGACCAGTCGATATTGATCGAGTGTTCCTCGGTTGAGGAGTGGTTTTCCTTGGTCGAGGCGTGTGAAGCTGAGTTTTCTTGTTGCCATGCATGTTGCCTTTTGAGGAAGCTACCTTTTTGAGGTAACAAGGTTATTAGAATGTCGGCATTATGGCTGTCTATGTGAGCGGCGAGACGCCAGACGCCCCATCGGAACGGTTGCTAGGAACGTGCTAGCAAATTTACTTATTCCTACAGAAAAGAGTATACTTCTACTCGAAACGACCTCAAAATACCTCTACCGGCTCCTTTCTACCATGATGCTATTTAACTGTAGCAACAGAATATGGTAAATTCGCCATTCGAACGCCAAGTGTCCGCACCCTACTTCGAACTGTGCCATATGATCTAGAACCCTTAGGTGCAAGTGATTTCTTCAAAAGAACCATGTTTTTCCTAACCTTGGTCGTCTGCGTTGGCTTCAGTCTTAGCCAGTCAGTTTCCTTTCTCGTGTCGGCGCGATAGCGGAAACATAGCTCAACGATACTGGTGTAGAGTCACTGCCCGCTGAGTTCTTCCAACGCCTTTTCGTGAGCCCTATCCGGCTCAATGGACAAATTCCAACTTAATTCTATCAGGGTCCTCGAAATAGACCGCATAGTAGCCCTTCCGATACTCAGGATATTCTTTCGGCCCACCGTAGAGGATCTTGATGCTCCTCGGAGCAAGAAACTCGCTGTGAAGTCTATCCACATCCGCTTTCGATTTCGCTTGGAAGGCAATGTGGTTCAATCCTACCCGTCTCCGATGGAATCCTAACTCCTTGTAGCGCTCCAAGTAGGTCACGAAAATCTTGGCTTCGCCGTTGTCCCATCCAGCAAAATCCTTCTCATCCAGGATCCGGTTGTAGCCCAACCATTCCAGAAAATCCTGGTAGAAAGCCTTCGATTTTTGGAAGTTTGAGACATTGATCTCTATATGTTGAATGTTGCCCCGCTTCAACACCATTGATTAGTCGTCACCTGTCAACCATGAGTTTGCGTGAAAACATTTTGCCAAAAAATATCTCGCAAGTAATGAACTCGTGAAAAGTAATTAAGCTCTGAAAACGAGTAGAATTCAATGAAACCTGCACAGAAGGGCGCTCAGAAGTCCGCCAAGACAACCTCCGCGACCGGCAGGAAGTTCAAGGGATTCACGGAGGAGGAACACGGCGCGATGAGGGAGCGCGTCCAAGAGCTGAGGGCGGACAAGGGGGACGGGGAAGGTGCCGTGCTAGCGAAGATCGCCCAGATGCAGGAACCGGATCGCACCATGGGCAAACGGCTCCATGCTATCATCAAAGAAAGCGCGCCAGCCCTCTCGCCGAGACTCTGGTACGGGATGCCCGCGTACGCCAAGGACGGCAAGGACGGCAAGGTCGTCTGCTTCTTCCAAACAGCCCAGAAGTTCAAGACCAGGTACGCGACATTCGGCTTCAGCGACAAGGCGAACCTCGACGAAGGCGCCATGTGGCCGACCACCTTCGCGCTGAAGGCGCTGACTGCCGCCGAAGAGGCAAGGATCGCCACACTCGTGAAAAAAGCTGTGAGCTAAGGACGGAGCTCGCGACTAGTCCCCCCGAACATCGGATCGCACTGTTAATCGCCCATTGTCAGCCCCGATCCCAGATCTAAGCCCGCGATTTCCAGACCATACTATTCCACGCTTATCCTTAGGGGAATCCACGGGGATCGAAAAAGGCCAAACAAGCCGATAACGCACCCGTCTCGAAAAAACAAGCCCGGAATCACATCCAGGCAGAAAGAGCATCTCGAAAAGAAATTCCTATAACTTTTGCACAGTCCTTGTGTACGAGAGTGATGATTAAGGAAGCAAAGGGATTGTGAAATCGCCTATTGTCCGCCCTGATCTCGAATCTAGAAGCCGTCCCCTTAATTTCACAGCAAATCGTTCTTGACGACTCATTAAAGCGCCATGCGATCCAAGCCCGGTCTGTTCCCTGAATGGCGAGACTCGCCAATAATCACTGGCAAATAGCAAATTTTCTCCTCGAAAGGGGGTCTTGCCGACTCGACCTCGCGACGCAAGAGAGGCGAATCTGGAGAGCACGCAAAACTAGACTCGCCTGCTTGACACGCCATCAAGCAGAAACTGACGCGAGTGAGTAGAGTATCAGCCTAGTCTGTCGGCGAAGGGCGCGGCGACATGCCGGCCTGACCTGTCCCGCCTGCCGTCCCAGGCCGCATCTCAAGCTGGCTCATAACCATAAGCAGGCTACGGATCTCGTCGATACTACGCAAGTTCGTCTGCAACTGATTCCGATACTCCTCCCTAGTCGACTTGTACTCCTGTTCCGGAATATCGCCTGACATAAAACGGCTCTCCAATCCAAGGAGGTTCTGGGGAGCATTAGTAACTTGATCCCTGAGATCCCGGACCCTACGCGTAAGATTCTCGCCCAACTGAGCCATCTTATCCGCCATAGCCCGGTTAGCCCTAGCGTATTCCTCCTTCAGCATAGCTAGCCTCTGGCGGAAACCGTTGATCTCAGTCACTACCTTGTCTATTGCTACCTCACTCATCTGGTTGCACCCAAGAGTAGGCTGAGAGACGGTGTAGCCAGAATTACAGCTGTTGTAACCAGAAACACTCGGAAAGAGTAACCTATGATCGGAGAGATCTAATGCTTCTCGTCCGGCTTCGAACTGCTCGACCCGGTTCCAGTACTCGTAGTGCTCGGCTCAGCCTCTAACGGGGCCGGAGGAGGAGTCGTAAGCATCGTCCAGCCGATCCAGCCCGTTATCCCCAGAATTCCCAAAACGCCAAGCACGACGGGAATGTCAATCGCATACGTACGCAATACTGGGTCGGTTAGGAAGATCAGGTAGAGAACGAATACGATCGCAGATACGGCGAATATCAGACCGCCATAGGATTGGTCTTTGTTCAAGTCTGGCTATCACTTATCGCGACGGGCTATGAATGGCTGCATATAAATTGCTTATTCTCCGTTACCCAGCTTACATTCTCTTGTAGCCTGGGCGTTGAGAGAGCAATGTTGGATAGGTCAGGGTCTTCGCAGGGTATCCTTCGACCTCGCCTCTGAATCGTTTCAGAAACGCGGCTAACGAAACCTTGCTTTCCTTCGAATCAGCTCTCGACCTGATCGATAGCTCCTTCGTCTTGATTTCTTTTTCTCCATAGATAATCGTGTAGGGAATCCAGCTAAGCTCTGCGTCCCGCACCTTACTCTGCATCGTATCGTCTCGATCGTCGAGATCAGCTCGTATCCCAGCCTTCTCCAGCGTCTCGAGCAGTTTCACTCCCTGTTTTACAAACTGCTTCGCGATTGGGATGATTCGAACCTGTGCAGGTGAGATCCAGACCGGAAGCATTGGCTTCTTCCCCTGTCTCTCTAGACGAACCGCGCAATCCAGCAAAGTGAAGAGATATCTTTCCAGCCCGCCTATCACGGCAGTATGGATGATGACCGGGAATTGCTTTTCCCCCTTCTCATCCGTATAGGCTATTCCGAACCGTTTCGCGTTGCCGACATCGATCTGGAAGGTTCCGATTTCCCTAGGTCTGTCCAGATCGTCAATAATATTGTACTCCACGTTGAGGACCCAGTAGTACAACCCTTCAGGGACGAAGTTGAGCAGTATCGGTTTCTTCTCCACCTTTGCCAGTTCCATGAAGGAGTCCTTGTTTGCCTCGAAAAATGATCGTGTGGTATTGTAGAGCGAGACGTATTCTCTGTTCAGCTTCCTGATCTCTTCGTATATCGTACGGTGAATCTTGTCTCCGATACGGATCGCTTCTCCAACGCTCTTGAGGTAGATGTGGAGATCCGGCATGAGAAATTTTCTAAGTCTGAAAGAGAGCAGCAGCTCCCCGCTTTGCTCCATTCGGTAGCTGTCTGCGACCTCGAAGGTCCCGAATGGTAGTGTCTTGTAGCTTAGTGTCCAGTCTTTGACCATCGAGAATTGCTGGAAGCATGCGGCGTATCTGAGAACAAATGTTCTCTCGTCCACTTTTACCTCGTAGGCTCTGGACCCGAATAGTTGGAGGTGTTCTTTTATCGGCTTGACGGCGACATCGAACATGTTGGTTCCTTTTACGTTCAGTATCGGGATTCCTATCCGTCGGATTACCTGCCCCGCGTATTCCGCCAGCAGGTCCATTATCAGGTTGGCTTCAGGTCCGAACCTCATGTGTCCGACGTCTGCGAAGGATTCCCACTCGATTCCGAATCGACGTGCATAGTCTAGAAAATGCGGTTCGCCTCCAGTGAGCCCCTTCTTCAGAGCTTCTTTTTCGACAAGAGACTTGAACTCGACATCATGCGGCCCGAACATGAAATCTTCTGGCGAGTGTAATTTTCCCTCTTGGTCCATGATGACATATTCTGTCTTGACCGGAGGGGCAGCTTGTCGTGATTTTGTGTCTACTGTTATCGTTCTTGATAGTTCGGAGAGCGGATGTCCTTTGGCTGTTATCGTGAAGCTCTTGTACCATCCAAAGGGGCTTCTGCTGACCTCGTATCCTTTTTGGGCGAGTTTTTCCTCCAAGGCCTTGAGGACGGATATTGCTGGCTCGCGGGAGGCCAAGCTCGTGGATAAATGGGCGTATGGGTACACCATCACTCTCTTTGTCTTCAGCCATCCGAGGACCTCCTCTATTGAAGAGGCTGCGTTTGTTGCGATCTGTTCAGGTTCTTGCTCGTCATTCTTCTCGACGGTCGAGAAGACTACAAGCCCGTTTTCGAGGGCTCCCTTCTTGTGCGACTCATTAAGAGGCTCGGGTTCTTTGACTGCTTTTTCTCGGGCTTCGTATTCGAATCGATCCGCATGAACTAGAAGAAGTCTCACCGTTTCATCCGCCACCGCTCGATCTGTTTGTCTTTCTTGAGTTTCTTCTTGAGTTCTTTGTAGTGGTTCTTACAGAGATAGGCACGGCCTGAGGCAGCGGCCTTCAAGCCAGCCCTTGAGATCTCCTCTAGTGAGATGGAACGTACGGCGTCCTCTTTGCACCCGACAATGGAGCATTTGACGCCTTTTGCGACCTTACCCAAACGCGGGGACCTTGGGTCATCGCGGTGTTGCACCATAATAGAAGGTTTTGCGGAAGGAATGACAATACTCTAATGCCGGTTTCAAGGGAGAATCCCGAGTCATATGCTCTCAAAAATACAGTACCTTGTGGAAGGGCATTTCCAGCTGGCCGCAGGAGCATTCAACAGGGCCGGATTCACGCCTAACACTGTAACCGCAGTCGGTTTTCTCTTGATCCTAGTCACCTCACTGCTTTACTCTGGAGGATTGGGAACCGTATGGTTGGTCTTCGGGGCTGTCTTGGCACTCCTAGTCGGCGCCTATTTGGACGCGGTTGATGGTGCCATGGCCCGTAGATACCATCAGATCTCTAAAATGGGAGGAATACTAGACAGTGTCTTAGATCGTGTGGGTGAGATAGCACTCTATGCAGGTCTTGCCATTGGAGGTCTTGTTCCGGGATGGCTATCGCTATGGGCGCTTTCAGCTTCCTTGATGGTTAGCTACGTTAGAGCTCGGGTCGATGTTGAGGGTGTAAAGTTGAAGGGGGTTGGATTAGCTGAGCGTCCGGAGCGGTTTTTGATCCTATTGTTTGCCACAATCCTAGCCGCGCTTAGCTCCTTCTCGTTGGAGTTCGGGGTCAGCTTTATCGCACTACTGTCCACGGTGACTATTGTTGAGCGTCTCTATAGAACTCGAGTTGTGCTCTCAGGTTCTGGGAACGGCTCGGTTTAGAGACGTCTGTCTTCTGCGGATCTGACTTTGGAGACTCCGAAATGCACCGCGCAGGAAACGCAAAGGTTCTTCATGACTCTTTGCCGTGCGATATAAGCGCCTCTTGCTCTGAGTTCCTTTGCCAGCGACGGTTCGACCAGGGACACCCAGCTAGTCACCCTCTTTACCTTGTCTCGTGGTGTGAGCATTCCGCAATTCGCACATTGGACCAGCTCGCTTCTTCCCTTGCCTCCCTTGCTTCGTCCCCTAGACCGTCTTTTCTTAGGCACTATCTAACAATCCTACCATGCAAGGAGTGCCATGAGTACATAATCTCTTCCCGGAGAGCGAATCCTGGCTGCCGGAGGGGCGACCTGTGAGGATTGGAGTATATGGCAACCTTACCCTCGACGAGCTAGACCGAAACGGCAAACTTATAGTCCGCCCGGGAGGTTCCGCGCTCTACTCATCTCTTGCCGCTGTTTCTTTGGGCGCGAGAGTATCAGTTTTCTCGAACATCGGCTGCGATTATCCGAACCTCATCCTATCCTTGATCAAGAGTCGGGGGATAGATGTTACTGGCGTCAAGAAGTTCAATGGCCTCACGACTCGCTTCAAAATATCCTACCGTGGGGACTCGCGAAAGCTAGAACTGATTCATCCCGGCCGAAGACTCAAGCCTGCTGACCGCTCTCGCTCGCTAGAGGCTATCCACTTAGGTCCTGTCTTCATGGAAGTTGGACTCGATGTGCTAAATTACGCGCGTCGTCACTCACGATTCCTCTCGTTGGACGTGCAGGGTCTCCTACGGACCTTAGACCGAGACGGGTCCATTCGCTTGGTGAGAAGAAATATCGGCCCATTCTTGTCAAACTGCAATCTCGTGAAGGCAACAGAGGAGGAAGCTCGCATGATAGCTCCCGCCGCGACTACAGTCGCCATTGCAAGGCGACTCTTGTACAAGGGCGCTCAATACGCGATAATCACAAAAGGCAGATCAGGTTCCCTTCTGGTGAGGAAGGATGGCAGTGCTCTCCACATACCATCTCTTCCGGAAGGCAAAGTAGTTGATCTGACTGGGGCGGGAGACATTTTCATCGGTAGCTGGCTTGCAACTTTCTTGGCTATCAAGGATCCTTTTTGGGCTGGAGCTGTGGCCGCAGCCTTCGCCTCTCTTTCGGTTCGGGGCTTCGGGGCCTCCAAGTTCCGATTTGCTAGACGAGAACTGTTCCGACGAGCCTCCTGGGTTTACAGGAACTCGAGACTAGTCAAGGGCTAGTAGGAGCGCGCAAAGTAGACCTCGTTCGAATTGTCCGCTCCACAGTATACGCAACTGCCTTTTTTCGCCGTCTTCATGGGCACAACTCGTACGGTTGCTCCGGTCTCGATTTTGATTTTTTCCTCGCAAGACTCGTCAGAGAGAAAGGCTTTGATGAATCCTCCTTTTTCTTCCAAGACCTTCCTGAACGATTTCATATCGGCCGCCGTGGTTGTAAGACCGTCGAGAGACTTCCTTGCTCTTTCGTACAGGTGATTCTGGACATCGCTAAGTATTCCATTGATTCGGTCCTTCGCGTCGCTTCGGTTGATCGCGATCTTCTCTCTAGTATCTCGCCTCACCACTGTCACCTGTTTCGCCCGTATATCCTTGGGTCCGATCTCGACACGGAGCGGAACCCCTTTCATTTCCCATTCGTGATATTTCCAACCAGGGGTGTACTGGGCTCGATCGTCGATCAGTGTTCTTATCCCGATCTGTTCCAGTTGATTTGAGAGATGTCTTACCTCATCTGAGATATCTTTCTGGTCAGTCTCCTTGTAGAAGATCGGAATGATTACGACCTGCGTGGGGGCTATTCTGGGCGGGAGGACCAGTCCTCTATCATCGCCGTGGCTAAGGATCGCAGCTCCGATGAGTCGCCACGAGATTCCCCAAGATGTTGTCCAGCCGTAGTGCTCCTTCTCATCCTTCCCAAGGTACTTGATCTCGAAAGGCACTGAGAATTTTTGTCCTAGGTGGTGTGATGTTCCCATCTGCAATGCCTTGCCATCAGGCATCATAGCTTCCATTGTCGTCGTATAGACGGCGCCCTTGAACTTCTCTCTCTCGGTCTTCTTGCCTACGAGAATGGGTATCGCTAGTTTCTCCTCAACCAGCTTCGTATAGATGTCCAGGATCGTCATCACTTCCTCCTCGGCCTCCTTCTCAGTTTCGTGTACTGTGTGTCCTTCCTGCCAGAGGAATTCTGTTGTTCGCAGGAAGGGCCGGGTGGACGTGATTTCGGCCCTTACCACAGAGTTCCACACGTTGATGAGTATGGGTAGGTCTCGCCAGCTCTTCACCCATTTACTGTAAGACTCATAGATTATGGTCTCGGAAGTCGGCCTAACGGCCAGCTTCTCAGCCAGTTCTGTGTCTCCGGAGTGTGTGACCCAGAAGACCTCAGGGGTAAAGCCTGCGAAATGTTCGGTTTCGGTCTTGAGCAATCGCTCGGGGATGAGCAGCGGGAAGTATGCGTTCTTGTGGCCTATCGCCTTGATTTTCTTGTCAAAATCCTCTCTGATTTTCTCCCAGATCGAATAGCCATACGGCATTAGTACCATGAAGCCCTTCGCGCTGGAATAATCCGCAAGTTGGGCCTTGGTGACTACTTGGGTATACCATTCTGAGAGGTCTTGGTCTTTCTTTACAGTAATTCCTAGCTCTTTGCTGCTCAAAGGAAAAATCTCCGGATTGAAGACGCACGAGGATGATTACAGTGCGATAGGTGAATCTGGAAATAAATCGCCCATTTTGGAACCCTCGGGAGTAGCTCGGCGAATGCTTGTCGACCGTATTTAGTCTTTCTTTCCCTAAGGTGGATAGCCAGAGGAGGATTCGAAATTCACAAGACCAGTCGCTAGGTTTGACGTCTTCCCCGGAATCCTCACTCCGACACTGCTTTTCTGTCGCGCTTATGTGTATAGAGAACTATTGCAGAGACGGTGCTTTTCACACCTGGTATCTTGAGGACCTTGTTCTTGAGAACCTCGCGAAAGGCGAGTATGCTTTCTGTCCTAAGCAAGCACACAATATCGTATTCACCGGTCACCTCATATACGTCGGTAACCTCGGAAAGTTTCACGAGGCTGTCGGTGACCATCTCCAGTTCCTTCGACTCGACGAACAGGTTTAGAAAGACGCGGACTTCGTTCGGCAAAGGTTGTCCCTCGATCTCAAGCCGGGTCTTTTTGAACCGCTAATAAAGAGGCCGGTACGCGCAAGGGTCATCTTATAGACACACACGGAAACATTCGTTAGAGCCACTGACATTTCCAATGCGCATTTTTGCCGACCTTCAAGTCCACAGCCGATACAGCCGAGCAACGAGCAAGAACATGAACCTGAAAGAGCTCGGCCGCTTCGCCGCAATGAAGGGATTGAACGTTGTCGGAACGGGCGATTTCACCCATCCTGATTGGAGGAAGGAGATTCGGAAGGATCTACAAGACTCTCGGGGTTCCGGACTTTACCGGCTCAAGGAGGGCGCCTTCCAAGTACAGTATATGATTACCGGAGAAGTCAATACCACCTTCCAATTCGGCGAGAAGTCGCGAAGAATACATCATTGCCTTCTCGCTCCTTCGATAGAGGCAGCGGATGCCGTAAGCGATCGATTGGCGAAGCACGGGAACATGCTGAACGACGGTCGGCCCACGCTCCGTGCGACCGCTCCAGAGCTCGTGGATGAGGTGCTCGAAGCCGACAGACAATGCGTAGTCTTTCCTGCGCACGCCTGGACCCCTTGGTTCAGCCTCTTCGGTGCAAACAGTGGGTTTGACACCTTCATTGATTGCTATCAGGATAGATCTAATAGAATTTTTGCGCTCGAAACAGGCATGTCCTCAGATCCTCCCATGAACTGGCGGATATCACAACTCGATCGTCTCTGTCTCGTCTCAAATTCTGACGCGCACTCAGCGTGGCCGTGGCGATTAGGGAGAGAAGCAAACGTATTCGATCTAGACCATCTTACATATCACAATCTGGTTGGCGCGATCAGAGACAAGGATCCTAGACGGTTCTTGTTCACCATAGAGACCTCACCTGCCTATGGCAAATACCACCGGACTGGACATCGTGAATGTGAAGTTTCAATGCCCGCTAGGGACGCTCGCCACCTAGATGACAAGTGTCCCAAGTGCGGAAAGAAGATGACGCGGGGCGTCGAAGAACGTATAGAAGAACTTGCAGACCGACCGGAAGGCTACGTCCCGGAGAATGCAATCGGGTACCGCCATTTGCTCCCGCTCTCCGAGATTATTGCTCCCGTGATTGGTGAGGTCGAACCCGGTTCAACGAAAGTCTGGGACAAGTACAACATGCTTGTTGGAAAATTCGGGTCAGAATATTCCGTAATGCTAGACGCGCCTAAGGCCCAGCTGCTAGCGGCGGCAGGACCAGAGATCGCTAGAGCAATTCTTCGCGTGCGTAACGACGACGTTTTTGTCGAACCAGGCTACGACGGTGTCTACGGAAAACTTGATCTCAACAAGCCCCCTCCAATGAAGAACTCCGTCGCTTTAGGAATAGGACAGTTTGTCTAGTTGGACTTGATCTTCAGCTTCTTCGGTAGATACTCATCAACAATGTAGGTGAGCCCGTATCTGCTGAATGCTTCTTGTTCCGATTTCTTCTTGACCTTCCGGAAGGTATCTATCTCTCTCTGCCAGAGTCCACCAGCATACCGAGGGTCTTTCTCCAACTCGTTCAACCTTTTGACATCCAAGTCAGTCAAAGGATCGCTCGGGAGTTTGTAGTCGACAATGTCTGTCGCCCAGACCCCACCCCAGATTGCGTCTGGAGTGTTCAGCTCGCGAAGGTGGGCTGCATTGGCAGATCCAGAAATGATTACCATGGCTATGTGCATTCCCCATGGATCGCCGTCCGTGAAGATGTAGACTGGGATGTCCAATTCCTGGTTGAGTCTGCGAAGTAGAAACCTTGTTGCTCTGGGCGCTTGTCCTGCGGTGTGGATGAGGACCGCTTTGAAGCGCTGGTGTACGCGTTCTTCTATGAACCTGGTGAACAAACCGCCTTTCTCGATCGCGATTACTTTGTCGACTTTACGGCTGTCGGGTTGGATGAACTCTGAGGTTGTCAAGGCGGGTCCAATCATCACGCCGTCAGGGTGAGACGCTAGGTTCAGCCGTCGTCCTTCGTATCCGGGGACAGTGTACTCGATTGTCAAGTCGCCGAATATTGCGCTTCTTTCTTCAGGGTAGACGTTGAAGTCTTCTCTCGAGTATCCGGTTACGGTTTCTAGGTCGGTGATCAGATTGTCGCTTTCCTGTTGGTCCTGAAAGTCCATCTCGTAGGCTTGGGCCGAGTAGAACACATCTCTCAGCGTGCTGGTCTTGTTCTGCTCCGTGAGTTCGTCCGCGAACATGGCAGTCCAGAGAAGTTGCGTGAAGGGGCGGAGGTGCCTGACGTTTCGTGCGCTTCTCTTGACAGTCCGCTTTCCCAAGATGTATTGTCTTGTCTTGGAGTCGTAGAGTATGTTGGCTATAGATCGACTGGGCATACGGAAAGTTGGAAATTCCTTCTTGTTTAGCTGGCCGTAGACCTGTCCGCCAAGGTCCCGCATCGCGGATAGGACCTTTTCTTTCCGTTCTTTGATAATGCCCTTACTCTTGCTCTTCTTCCTCTTCTGCACCATACTTGATCACTCCTTTGAGCAACGGCTTGATGTCTGGCTCTTTCTTCTCCTTTGCGAGCTTTGTCGAGAATTGAGCCACTTTCGGCAGATACTTTTCGAACACATCTAGACGTTTCTTCTCTTGGGTAAGGTGTTCGCGCTTTGAGAGGTATAGCCTGAGGTTCCGGCCAACTTCTCGGATGGCGTTGAGAATTTCGTGCTCTACCTCAGGTCGGTCAGCAATGAACTCTTTTCCGACCGTCTTGTAAGGAATCTTTGTACTGCAGACGTGGATGAAAACGGCGAGAGGGGTTTCACCGGGGATGACCTTGTAGTTTCGCCAATCAATCTCAGTATCTACAACCTTCCATGATACATCGCTTGCCTCGTCGAAAAGTAGCGGGATCTTGTTTGCAAATCTGAAAAGGAGAATCTTGCCTTGCATTTCGATCTGTTTGGAGCTTGCGAGCCCGACTTCGATGATGAAGGGAAAGCCGGCGTACGTTGCAGGGCGTCTTTGAAGGGTGGTGACAAAGGCTGAGCCAGTCTCAATTTCCTCATCCGTTATTCCAAGTTCTTTCTTTATTCCTGTTTCCATTAGGTCTTCGCCGAGAGGTGAGAGGCATGTGGGATCTGGAGACAGAAAGCCATCATAGTTCTTCATCGCATTGACTAGTTTGACCATGTCCTGCGCGGACAGGTTTCTAGGATTCTTCTTTTGTCCGAGGCTAGCGAACTGCAGGAACTTGCGAGCTGTAGTCTCCCCTATCCTCTGGAAGTTCTTTCGCATGAACTCCTGCACGCTCCTAGCATTGGTCAGCTTCAGCATTCGCTGGACAGTTTCAACATCGACTCCATGAGGATGGGGAGAGGTTTCAGTGGGAGCAGGTGGGACCTTTGTCGTGCCGCGCAGAAACTTGTAGAGTCTACCTCTGGGGTCCACGAATGTGATATTCGCATAGGGAACTATGATGGCTGTCTGCTTGAAGTATTCGAGAATCCTGGGCATTGCCCGTGAGTAGTCGGCTTCGGTCTTGAACTCGATGATTGTGCCCTGCCAGTGAGGCTTGTTGGTCCGAGTCTTGTTCTTGATAATGAGGGGCTTGTTCTGTTGGATATCAATCCGAAGAACTACATCAGCTATGCGAGATTTGGATCCTGTGCTAGAGGTTATGGCCGCCTCAGAATGCGTGGTGATCTGTCCATAGAGAAGGGCCATTTTCCCGCCAAGGCCAAAGGTGCCTCTCGTCTGTCGGAGTTTGTATTTCGATCCGTAGAGAACTTGACCGAAAGCGGATGGGATTACGTTTGATGGAATCCCTATACCATTGTCTTCGACCCTCACTATGTAAGTGCCGGGACCGTCTAGGGGACCGGATTCATGGGACAATCGTACGTAGATATCAGGGGGAATTCCGCCTGTCTCGCAGGCGTCTAGAGAGTTTTCCACAAGCTCGCGAATCGTCGAGTATATGGATCTTGACGGGCTTGTGAACCCTGCGATGTCTCGGTTGCGATAGAAGAAGTCGGCGGCGCTTATTTCTTGGAAGACCTCGGCCACTGTCATAGGGCTCGCTCCGCGAGGTCCGTTTCGGTCATGGTTTCTTTGCTTTAGGCACTTGGCCTTCCCACAGTCCTAAAGCTTTCTCCTTCTTGATTTCCTGTCGTCTTCTTCTTAGGAACTTGTAGACTGTCCCGTGTTGTCGGCCTTTGATCAATTTCTCTAGAGCATCTTTCGCCATTGTGACTGCTTCGTAGCCGCCAATTATAGACACGGTATGCCCGCTAACGGAGATGGCGGTTCCAGTTAGTTCTTCGAGAATCCTCCTTGTCTTGCCTTCTCTCCCGATGATTCTGCCGTCAACCCTTCGGATTTCGGCCTCGTTCTTGCCGAAGAAGTCGTGAAGGTCGATAATGTCCAATGTATTGTCCTCGCTGAAGAGCCTGAACGCCCGTTCGGGCGAAAATCCTCTCCCTATTGCAAGAACTATGTCCTTAGCTTGAAGCGCACCCGATGGATCAGGCGCGTCCGGTTTCACTCCGATCTCGACGGCACCAGATGGGCTGTCTATCTTAAGGTCCACGAACAGCTTCTCTTCGATTTCTGACTTTACAGCGCCTCTTGGACCAACGAGAACTCCTACTCTATCCTTTGGTATCAGAGCGGTCATTCTTGTCTCAGCCAAGTTCTATCGAGCTCCAATGATCCTCGCCGGGGATTGGGTTCTGACATTGAGGCCCTCAAAATAATGGTTGATGTTCTCGATATCTCTTTCGAGAAAAGCGCGGGCCTCAGGATGTTCTGTGGTAACTGCTTGCCCAAAGTCGATGAGGACCGGGTACCCGTCTGGGATCATGATGTTGTACTCGCTTAGGTCACCGTGGACGAGTTTCGCCTTATCATATAATTGCTTGATCAACTCGATGATTTTCTTGTACCAATCTGTCGCGGCCTGAAGCCGCACCTCTCTAAGGACCGGAGCAGGGACCCCGTCTTTCCCGATAAATCCGAGAATCAGAACATTCTTCTCCACATGGATCGGTTTCGGAACCGATATTCCCGCATGGTCTGCCAGTTCTAGGTTCTTGTATTCTTTCGATGCCCATTGATCTACGAGAGATGTTGTGTCATGCGGAATATCCTTGAACCGCGGATCTCCGCGGATATACTTCAACCTGCCATGCCGGAATATGTTGGATGTGGTTAGGAAAATCTTCACGGCCACTTCTTCGCCCTTCGGGGCTATTCCGTGATAGATCTTGCTCTCCTTTCCCGATTTCATTGCGCCGTGGAGTTCTTTCAATATACCAGTGTTCAACATCTTGAGGACTGTCATTATGGTTCGTCGGTCGAACACCTCCTCAAGCGACTCCGTATCCTCACTCCACTTTATCCTCACTCTACGCTCTCTATCGTACCGGACTTCTCTACGTCGAACATTTTCGTCGACCTTATCGCTCAAGGAGACCCCGGCTTTTCTATCGAAAGCCAAGAGGATATCTGCTGAACGAATCGATTTGTTTTCGGCACGCAAGCCACATCGCTCGTGGTCTCATATTGGGGTTCCTGCATGCTTCATTTGGCCGAAGTCAGCAAGGGCATTGGAAGGTAAGGTTTGGCACACGGTCCTTCGCCGGAGGCCTTAGATCATGACATGATTTTGTCAAATTCTTCCTCAGAAGCTATTTTCGAAGCCATTGCAAAGTCTTAAATTAGCAATGAGGCGCAAATGAGCCCTTCTAACGAGATACCTTGGCCGAAGAGAAATTATTTGTCCGGAAAGCAACAGGTCTGGTCAGAGAGATCGGCTTTCTAACGGCAATAATTATAGTGATCGCAAACACCGTCGGCGCTGGTTGGCAGAAACGGGTATTCCAATACACTGGACTTGCTCCTCTCCCCGAGAACCAATACCTAGCAGGTATTCCGCCCATGGTGATGGCTTTCATCATCGGCGGGCTTGTTGTGCTGCTCTCCGTCTTGGCCGTTGCAGTGGTTACTTCTGCAATGCCGAGATCGGGTGGAGGATACGTCGCGATATCGAGAATCCTAGGTCCCTTCTGGGGATTCATTGGCGCATGGCTCGAGTTCCTCAGCATCGCTTGGTCCTTCGGACTCATTGCCGTCATAGTCTTTGAAGGAATTTACAAGAATATTGGCCCGATCGCCTTCGGGGTCAACATAGGCGCTGGTCTAAACGAATGGTTCTACTTTGGGGCCGGCCTTTTGCTGGTTCTCATCTTTACAGTAGTTGGAGTTTTCGGAGTGAAACTGACTGGCCTTCTTCTCCAAGTCATGTTCTGGATTCCCGCAGTTCTCACATTCTATGTTCTCGGACTAGTTAGTCAGGTCAGTACCAGTTCCGTCACCGCTGGCATGACTAATCTCTTCGGTGCTGGCGTAACCCCCGACAAATACGTCATTGCGGCGACAGACCCGACGCTCGGTACCACATTACAAGGTCAGGCGGCAGGCATCGGTGGGTACTGGGGGGCCTTTGGAACAGCGTTAATCGGAGCGTACTTTGCCTATATTGGATATGCCGCATCAACTTTTGTCGCCGGAGAAATAAAACAAGCTAACAAGAACATCCCCCGGTCAATCGTTCTCGCCACCTTGCTCATCATAGCTCTATACGTCGGCGTTTCTTGGGCGTCCTCTGCCGCCTTAAGTGGAATTGCAGTGCATTGTGTAAATGGCAACACGGTGACTGCAGGAGCTTGTTCGGGTAACGGCCTGCAATATTCGCTGCTCTCAGCGTGGAGCTATCTCTCCTTTGGAGGTGGGACCTCTCTCAAAGACGCTGGATTGCCTGGTGTGAACCTTTGGACGAGTGCGGTATCTGGAGTCACTGCAAGTGGCATAGGCTTGGGTTCCGTCAACGTGTTACTAGTTCTCTTCGGGGTCTTTTGGATTGCCAACGACATACCGCCCTTCATCCTTACCGCGTCACGTATCGTTTTTGCCATGTCATTTGATAGAGTCTTGCCCGCACCCTTTGCAAACGTCAACGACCGATTCCATTCGCCCGTCAACGCTGTGATAGTGACGGGAGTCGTCGCGATTCTTGGTTGCATATCAGAATCCAAGCTCTTTGACGCAGGTGGACCGCTGAACGGGGGTAGTAGTCTGGCCCTCAGCACTGTGCTGGGTAGCGGCGGGGGAGTGGCGACAACTGATCTAATGGACTCATTGTTCTTTACGTTCTTCACCCTCTCGCTCGTGGTTCTACCACTCAGAGCTAGCAAGCGCCAAATTTTCGATACCGCTCCGTACAAGCCAGGAGGGAAATGGGGAATGGTGGCCCTTGGACTGGGAGGGTTTGCGGCGAACCTATTTGTCGACTACGAATTCCTCATCGCGCCAGGCGGAGACTACGGTCTTGGCACCGTCAATTGGTCGGATATTTCGGCGATCTCGGGGCTAATATTCCTCATTGGAATCGTTGTACTCGGGGCTGCGATCTACTTTGCACATAGAATGAAGCGCGGAATCAACTACGCAACAATATTCGCGCAGATACCCCCTGAGTAACTCCCAAAAACCCTTTTAGGCACTCGCTGGCGAAAACGAGTGCGTTGTTTCAGGGCATGCTATCGCGTCACTGATATGAAGCGGACCGATTTCACTTAGGTGATTGGAAGACCTGAAGTCCGCCGTAGACGTCATAGAGCGGGAACTGATTCGAGGGCGAGCCAGATGGGTGGCAGATCTCACGGAGTTTTTCCGCGATTATAGAGTAATGGATGCTACTTTCAGCCTATATGCTCGAGGAAAGACTCGTAATAGGGGCCTCTTCCTATCTCGTTTTTTCGCCTCAACTGTGCTCCCGAACTATGCAGTTTCCCTCTTATGTGCGGACGAGAGTGGCAAGGGAGCGCTAACGACAGAAAAGATTCGTCAAAGAGCGGACTTAGTTTTCAGAATCATTAGGGCGGGAAATCTAAGGTGGGCTTGGCTGATAATTCTGACCAACTCTAGGCTGACCCCAACAGTCGTTTCGTTCATCGAAAGATACGACAGAAGAGAACTTGGAATTGGAATCGCCGACGTCAGTTCCAAGCAAGCTGTGTTCTCCAATAACCAAGTGGGCCGAAGTATTAGAAGCCGCCTTGGACTTGAAAAGTTGCTCGGAGGACTAACCAATGGAGAAGCTAACTAAAATCCAGATTTCGGTTCTTGCGTCATATAGTTCCCCCTTCATCCTAATCTTCGCCCTTGGGATTAATCTTGCAATGCTCGACTTTGGCATTCAGACAGGCTTCACCAGGTTGTTAATGCTCAGTCTTTCGTTTCCCCTCGGATTCTTGGTAGGGCGCTTCATCTACTTCAGACTGAGCCACGTCGAAATTGTATACGATGATCTGTCTTTTCAAGTTTTTAAAGGTCATAATCTGAAGATTTCAGGCAGCTGGAAGAACTATAGAGTCGTCTCTATAGCAGTTGACGGCTATGGGAGGGCAGATCTTAGACTTTACAATTCCGTTGGTGGGGAATTCGTGGAACTCCCTATCTCTAAGGTAGGAGTAGGCCCCCAAGCCTTTCGAGATCAAGTGAGGAAGATTCTATCGAGCTCGGGGAGTTCCTCGATTAACCTTCAAGTCGCTGAAGCCGCTTAACTTTCCCGTTCTCCAGCTCAATCATGTACGCCTTTAGAATTCCTTCGGTATATTCGCTCCCCGGATTGATACATTGAGTTTTACCGATCTTGACGAGGCCAGGGCTCTCGTGTATGTGGCCATGAAGCCCCAGGAGGGGTTGATATTTCTCGATGACCTTTCGAACCGAGGTGGATCCTACCGGAATGAACGCTGGTCTCCCTCCTTCGTAGACCGGTCGGAGAGTCCCGTCAAGTTTCGGGGCCATGTCAATTGTAGAATTGTAAGGGGGGACGTGGAAGCAGAAGCATGATGTCTCGATGGATTTTAGTTGTGACACGGTCTTCTCTAGCTTCTCTAAGAGTTCGTCTTCGGTGCATTCGCGTGGGCTGTGCCACGGAGTTAGGTTTGACCAGCCAACGCATGCCGCCTCGTGGTGTTCATCGAAATGGACCACTGACTCCTCTGCAAAAACTACGTTCGGAGAACTCCTTAGAACGTCGTCGAGAACGAACTTGTCGTCGTTCCCGGGGTGGATGATTACTTTTGAATCGGGGGCTTTTTTTGGGATGAGGGACAGCCAGTCTTTCACCATCTCTACTTCAAGGTCCTCGAAGACCTTCTCGACGTACTCCTGATCCTGGCTTAGCTTTTCGACTTCAGCCTTGGAGCAAACGTAGGGCAAGTAACAATGCTGTCGAATTTGCTTTTTGAGGTCGGGCAGGCCCTCTTCCGAGATCTTCATCTTTTTGCCTAGAAAGTTGGCGGTGTAACCTCCTTCAGGCTCACGTACGATGGGAACCATTACTTTACTGGTCATATCTCCTCCCATCAACAATACATTCGCGTTGAACATCGAGGCAGAGTTCAGGAATTTTCTCCAAACCACGTCGCTTCCGTGGAAGTCTGAGGAGAAGATTATTCTGGTCTTGAGCAAAGTTGAGAAAGGGAGAAACCCTAATCTTTTAAATTCTCTAGGGTAGTTTGCGGGCATACTATCTCGGGTTCTACGAAATTTAAGTATGTAACGAGATCAAACCTCCTTCCATAGGGTGGAAGAAGCTACTTACTCATGCAATCCGCAATATCTGACGAAGCGAAACGGATATTGGACGAGGCAAGGGAAAGGGGGATCATTCTTAGGCTCTTCGGCGGAGTTGCCGTAAAGTATCATTGTCCAAGCGCAACGCATAGGTCCCTCCAGAGATCTTATCCTGACCTAGATTTCTTTGGAAGAGGAAAACAAGGTCGGGAAGTCAGGAAGCTTTTCCTGGATCTGGGCTACGAGCCTAACCAACGGTTCAATGCCCTCCATGGTGCCACTCGATTGATTTTCGAAGACGCCAAGAATCAGAGGGTCGTAGACATTTTCCTAGATGTTTTTAGGATGTGCCACACTCTTCATCTCGGAGACAGGCTTACTCTTGATGACTACACTATACCGATCTCCGACTTGCTCTTGACGAAACTCCAGGTTGTAGAAATCAACGAGAAGGATATCCGAGACCTAATCGCGATTCTAAATGACCACGACGTAGTCGAAAGGATCGCTTCCGTTGAAAAGGAAGTAATCGATACCGGCTACATCGCGAGTTTGTGCGCAGACGATTGGGGATTATGCAAGACTATCTCTCTAACGCTGAGGAAGCTCCTGACCTTCATCTCGAAATACGAACTAGAACCTGGAGCCAGGCAGATCCTCGAAACCCGAATCAACAAGCTTCTGCATGCGATTGAGATGGTTCCGAAGTCGTTCAAATGGAGATTGCGTGACAAGGTTGGGGAGAGGAAGCTGTGGTACGACCTCCCAGAGATCCCCATACGGACCCAATCGGTTTCTTCAGCGTGACAATTGAAGGTTGAAGGGTTTTCCTTCCCGCAATACTTGAGGTGGTGCGTTATCTTTCCATTTGCTTAGCCATGATAGTTCGTCCCTCTGCTCCCGTAAATCGTCAGGAAGTAGCTGAGGTATCTCATCCATAATTGGATACCAGCGTCCGCACTCCGAACATACAAGTAATCCTTCAACGATCTCCTCTTTCTCTTGGAAGACATGTAGATCGAGGGGGTAATGCTTGTCGATGGGACAAGCGAGAATATCCATCAACCGTCTCTTCAACGCGATTCCCAGGATTCTGTAACGCTAGGCTTTCCCGGATAAGGATAACTGTTAACGTGATTGAATTCATCCGAGTCAAGTGTTGACTTGGTGCCCCTCTTCCGGCGCATGATGATTCTACGGTCGTCCCGTTGCAAGATAAGTGAATCCGGCTTCCTCGCACTCCCTCTGATCTCGAAGATTTCTTGTATCGTACAGTATAGGAAGGTTACGCATAAGGCTCCTTATTTTCGAAAGGTCGACACTTCGAAACACGTTGTGCGCTGTTGCTATGATGAGCGCGTCCGCGTCTCGGACGGATTCGATCTCGGAGCTCCCGGATTCGTACGCTCTGCCTCCGACCACCACGCGTGGAACGTAGGGGTCAAAGACGCGAATCTTCGCTCTAGATTGTTTGAGTAGCTTGAGAATCTCTAAGCTCGGGCTTCTTCGAGTATCTTTGACTTCGCCTTTGTATGCTAACCCCCATACGACCACAGTAGCACTTGCTAGACTCCTCTTGCTGGCTCTTAGTGTGCTGCCCAGTCGTTCAATCGTATGGACGGGCATCATTTTGTTAACAGCCTTAGACGCAGATACTAGGCGGAGAGGGAATCCAGCCTGCTTTGCTTTGAAAACGAGATAGAATGGGTCCTTTGGGATGCAATGGCCTCCAACTCCGGGACCTGGATAGTGTGGCATGAATCCGAATGGTTTTGTTGCTGCAGCGTTGATCGCTTCGATGAAGTCAACGCCCAAGGTCTCATGGAGGACTGCCAGCTCGTTTACTAGGGCGATATTCACGTAGCGGAAGATGTTCTCTAGCATTTTTGTTGCTTCCGCGACTGACGGGCTTCCAACTGTGACAACCGGAGCTTCCAAGATCGCCTTGTAGAATTCAGCACCTAGTTGAGTTGACTCGCCATCGATCCCTCCTACCACTTTTGGAATGTTTCTTACCCCGAACTTTGCATTACCATAGTCAATCCGTTCCGGAGAGTATACTAGGGCAAAGTCCTTCTCCGGTTTCTTCCCATCTCGTTCTAGCAACGGTTGAAAGATATCTTTCGTGGTCCCTGGGAAACTGGTGCTCTCTACGATAACGAGTTTGAATCCGGCGAGGTTCTTTGACAGGCCCCTTGCAACCGATCGAAGAAAGGAGAGATCCGGCTCGCTTTTGGCATTAAGAGGAGTTGGCACACAGACGATCAATATGTCAGAAGAAGTCGCCCCGTCGGAGAGACTATCTGTAGCGCTGATCAATCCAGCCCTTACAAGGTCAGGCAGATGTCTTTCGCTGTAAGCATCCTCGACGTAGCAAATACCCTTGTTGATCATGGAAACCTTCTCTTTGTCCACATCGACACCGACTACAACAAAGCCTGCTTCCGCAGAAGCTACGGCTAGCGGGACACCGACATAGCCCAGACCCACAACACACACTTTCACCTTCTTTGACCTTATCTTATCCAACATGGCAGTCGTATTTTCGTTCAATGTCGTATCTATTTCCCCGTTAGTTTTACCGTGCTAAGAATCTTGGCGACTGGGTCTTCCATCTTGGCTAGAAGTTTTTTCCCGCGTCTTTTCTGGGGTCCAAAGGCCTCCGGGTCGGTTAGCATTCTATGCACCTTAGATGCGATCTCACGGGGGGACTTAATTGTCTCGACTAGGCCTAGCCTCTCCAAATACTGGATGTAAAGGGGCTTAGGCCCTGGAAAGCAGGAAATTGATGGAATTCCCAAGAGCGCAGCCTCTACAGTCATGGTACCGCCCGATCCGACAAAGGCTGACGAATACGAAAGCAGACTAGTGGCATCGACTATCCTGTCAACTACAGTCACTTTTTCACCAAACCGCTTCCTTATCACCGGGGCTTGCATCCCGTACCTCGTCGATACGACTGCTTGGCATTCCAGTCCCCTCTTCAGCAGTTCATCGATGATTGGCGCCACGATTGGGTCCTTGTCGCTTGACTTCCCCATGAGATACGACGCGAATGCTTCCTCTGTTCGGAAAACAACAATCGGCCTATCCCTCTTCAAGTCCAATTGTCTTAGAACGGTATCGCTCGGACGATGACGTTTGAGCCAAGCTGCTGGGTCCAACGCCCTGTAGAGAATGACCCTGCGTGAGGGTCCGCCGAACTCCTCCCAAACCGATCGACCGATGATCCACGGACAACAAAGGAAAGTCGTCAGGGGTATCGTCAGTCGAGCTACCATCCAAGAGTGGGGCGAGTCATTAGCTGCAACATGAGGAATACCCAAACCGAATGCGACCCGAGAAGCTTCGACTGATGAGAAGGAGACAGCCACGTTTGGCTTCCACTTCTGAATTAACTTCGCGAGTTTTGTAATTCTCTCAGCGCTCGCGAGGAGTTTTCCAAAAGCTGTTCCGCCGCCATGGCTTCCTACTACCGAAAATCGCAGTTTCTTCAACTTGAGAGTTTGTTCGGCCTCGCGGTAGACGCGCGTAGTGATCAACGCCTCATGTCCTTCCCGCCTCAGTGCGTGGTACAAAGGCTCGAAGAAGAGCGCCTGTTTCGGCGTTAGAACTTCAATCCAGACTTTCATAGTCTATTTTTCCGGGCAACACTCGAGGCAAACGACAAGTAGATAAAAGATGCAAATATTTTGACCCTCGAATCATTTCTGTGAGGAAGACTGGCGTCATTCGTGTTAACTGGCTATTGCAGCCATCTCGTAATGATGGCAACTTCTCCTTGTCGACCTCCCGATATTGTAATGGATTCGTATCAATTGGTTAACCCGCCAATGCAACTATCTGCGGTTTCCGCAAGATTATGGTGTTTCGAACGAGCAATCAATTTTCCGAATCCAAGATTGCTATCATAGGCAACGAACCGGAAGCACTCCTGCTTTCAACCTTGTTTGCCGAGGCAGGCCATCCAAATTATCTCGTAGGGCGTTTTGATGAAGCCAAGACCAAAAGAACGGATACCGGCGGGATAGGCGAAGCGAGATGGTTGCTAGGGGTTCACCGGAAAACAGGAACTACCACTCTCCTGTCAAGCGTGGAAGCCCTCTCTGCGAACCCACCCTCGATTATTGTCTTAACCGGGCACGCCGTGAGTCAAAGAGAGATTAGTGAGCTCGAAATAACTACTCGCGCCATTTGTAAGTTTATCTCTCGTGGGACAAGCCTCACTTTTACCGGGTTATGCCAACCGAACTTCACCGATACAACCCTTCGACAAACCATCGAGAAGCACAGCGGCTACGCTGTCGGCAGAGATGTCCAGTTAAGCTACGTGCCCTTGTTTTGGAGCGGGGAGACCCTTCAGAAATTCAGGGAGAAGCCGAAACTCATCGCAGGAATAGGGAAAGGAGCACTCTCGTTAGCTCAGGAGATTTTTCTTGCTGTATTCCCCTCCATCAGTACGAGTTCAAAACTTAGCGCCGCTGAGGCGGCCAGCCTGTTTGGGCCAATCTATAGAGACGTGTTGCGAGCTTTGGAGTTCGAACTAGCAACCCTCTGCGAGACTGGTGATGTAGACTATTCTGAGGCTCTCGATCTCAGCAGGCAATCTGGAACTGACAATCTGGGGATCCCCAGCACTTTTGTTGTCAGAGATGCAATTGCGAGCAACATCGCGATTGGCAGCTCGGGTAGCCGAGGAAACCTGAGCGTGGTTCGGGCAGCGCGTCGAATCAACGAGTCGGGTGAGCAAAGAGTTCTGGACTTGGTGAAGAGTGCATTGTCTCTTTGCGGAAAACGCTTTCGGCATTCTAGAATTGCAATCTTGGGTTTCAGTGGGCTGGAGTCGCCCCGAGATTCGAAACCTAGTCCGCCACAAATTATTCGGACGCTTGAAAGGAGAGGTGCAATACTTTCAGTGTACCCTGGGAGAGACAATCGATGGTTCGAAGCTGGCGTCCTAGGCGAGGGGGTTAGAGTTGAGAACTCGCCGTTGAGAGCTGCATCGAGGACGAGCTGCGCTCTAGTCGCTTTAGACAGGTCGGACTTTGCAGAGATAAGTTCGCAAAAGTTGGCTTCAGAGATGAGCCGTCCGGGGGCAGTATGCGATCTGTCAAGGGTTCTGGAAGCTTCAAATGTGGAGAGAGCGGGCCTCTTCTATACTTCTATTGGAAGAGGCAGTTCGAGGACTTGAAACGTGTCGGCGCCGGCGTCATAGGAACCGGATTCTGGGGCGAGAATCAAGTACGAGTCCTCCGCCAAAATCCCAAATGCAATCTTATCGGAATCTGCGACTCTAATCGCGAGCGAGCAAAACAGGTCGGGTCGAAATATTCGGTTCCGTGGTATACTGATACCCATGAGTTTCTTCGCATTCCCGAAATAGAAGCCGTGACGGTCGCAACACCTACCCACACACACTTCCAAGTCGGGACTAGGATTCTAGAAGCTGGAAAGCACCTTTTGGTGGAAAAACCTATGACTGGGAATCAGGAACAAGCTCGCAAACTCGTCGCCACCAGCTCAAAAGCAGGTTTGAAGCTTATGGTCGGATTTATTGAACGGTTCAACCCAGGGGTTCGATTTGTCAAAAAGCTACTAACTCAAAAAGCCGCAGGGCAGGTCATTATCGCTACCGGGCGTCGTGTCGCGCGTTGGCCGATCAGGATAGGTGACGTTGGAGTGATCAAGGATACGGCGATACACGATATTGACATTATGCGGTTTCTCTTAGAGGACAATGTCTCGGTAGTCTATGCCCAGACCGGTTCCTTGAAGCATTCCTTTGAGGACTATGCCGAGATCATGTTACGCTTCAGTCGCGGCGTTACTGGTTTCTTGGATGCAAATTGGTTGACCCCTCGCAAAGTTCGCACATTGATAATTACTGGGAGTGAGGCAACAATCAACCTAGATTACATAACTCAAGAGATTACAGTTGAAAATTCGAAAATGATGACCAAACCGTACATTAGGTACGATGAACCGCTACGATTAGAACTTGAATACTTCATGAAGGTCGTGAGTGACGACGTGGACCCTATACCTTCCGGGAAGGATGCGATAGAAGCCATTCGCGTGTGTGACACGGCCTTGAAATCCGGCAAGACCAGAACCGCCTGTAAGAACTAATGATCAGTCCGCAGAGGCAAACCGCTTAGCCCTTTGACGTCATCGTCTTTGACGATTCCTCTAGTCCGAATACCAGTTTTGTCAATATCCCATTTACAGGGGTCTTGACCCCTGTCTTCTTTCCGTGGGAGATAATGGCGCCGTTTAGTTGCCTAATCTCAGTCATCCTGCCTCGTTCTATGTCTTGGAGCATCGAAGACTTGTTGGCTCTAGTTGACAACAAAATCTTCCACCATAGTTTTCTCGGATCTCCAACAAGTCTGATGCCTATTGCGTGGCTAACCGCTATCCCCTCGTTCATCGCGCTATGGGCGATCTCTCCGATCCCCCGGTTCCTGGCTAGTGCGCCATTGGGGAGTCTGGTCAAACTTGAAAGCGGGTTTATTGCTGCGTTGACTATGGCCTTTGCCCACAGAACTCCATGGATGTTGGAACTAGTCTTCGCCTTCAATCCTGCTGTATCGAACGCTATCTTGATGTGAGAGCATGTGTCCGAGTTTGCGCCTCGTGCGCTCCCAATGAGAGTCACTCCTCTTCCCGTATGCACCACGTAGCCTGGGCCCAATGATAAGGCCCCTTCGGTGGTCGATGCTGCAAGAATCTCGTTCGTGAACGCAGATTGCAGGGTCTCAACATTGCTTAGACCGTTTTGAAGACTCACGACTGTCGTCTCGGGAGGTATCCTCCCACGATAACTTGTTGCGACAGCTCTGGTATGGTGTGCTTTCACTGCAACAATGAGAACCTCTGTTCCAGGCAGCCTTGTCGGACCCTTTTGAACGGGCACACTAACTTTAGTGAGTGTTCCGTCGAGGTCTTGGAGCTTAATCCCATTCTTCCTGATCGCCTGGATGACAATAGGGTCCCGATGTACTAGGGTGACGTCGTGGCCTGCTATCCTCAATCTTGCGCCGAATAGACAACCAATGGCCCCTGCACCTACAATGCTGAAGCGCAAGTTTTCAAGACTTCTGGGGTAAATCGAGCTTGTTTCGTTCTGCGTCGTCGATTTTGAAGACGTGCTTCTCTTCCGGAAATGTGCCTCGACGGACCTCTGATGCGTATTCTCCGAGAGCTTCCCCTATCGTTGCCGCTAGGTTTGCGTATCGCTTTGCGAATTTTGGCACAAACCTAGGGTAGAGCCCGAGAATGTCGTGTAAGACTAGGACTTGACCATCACAGTATCTCCCCGAACCAATCCCAATGGTTGGGACGGAGACGGTTTGCGTGATGACCTTTGCCACTTCTTCTGTTATCATCTCAAGAACAATCCCGAACACTCCCGCGTCCTCTAGTAACTTAGCATCTTCAACGAGGCTTTTGCCGGAGTGGGCGTTCTTGCCCTGAATTCTATACCCTCCGTGGAGTGTTGCGGTTTGCGGTGTTAGCCCAATGTGTCCGAGGACTGGTATGCCAGCATTCGAAACGGCCTTTGCAATATGTGCCATTTCCCTTCCTCCCTCGACTTTGACAGCCTCCATTCTTCCTTCTTTGATGAAGCGTCCTGCGTTTCTTATGGCATCCTCTTCGGAGATCTGGAAGCTTAGGAACGGCATGTCGCCGATCAACAGTGAATGGCGCGCTCCTCTTTTGACCGCTTGGCAAACGGGAAGAAGCTCTTCTACCGTTACAGGAATTGTTGTGTCGTAACCCAGAACCACCATTCCGTAGGAGTCCCCGACGAGGATCGAGTCGACTCCGACGTCATCCGCGATAGTCGAAGTGGGGTAGTCATATGATGTTACCATCACGATTCGCTGACCCTGAGCCTTCATTTTCGAAAAGTCAGCAACCGTTACTTTCTTTCTTTCTTTGTTAGAATTCTCACTCAAGTCTAGGCCCATCCTTGCATGTAGTGAATCATGTCTTTCATCGCTCTCGCAAGATTCTTCTCATTGTCAAAGCTCGAAGCTATGGCGCCTAATCGAGACCTCGAAAGAGGTTTCATTTTCTCAGTGATTCGGAGCAATTCCGGAATAGCTCTGATGATGTTGTCAACAATAGTGACAGTGGCGGCCAGGGAGGTCCGCGACATTGGATTGAGGTCTATCGCAATCACTGCCTTTCCAGCCTTTCTAAGTGCTTCCGCCCGGTCACCATCTTCAAGCGGGATCAATACAACATCAGCGTTACCGATTCCCTGAGCATCGACGCTACGCCTTGGGCTGGCTACTCCTCGGATCCTAACCTTAGTCTTTGAGTCCACTCCAAGTACTCGATCTGCTCCGTTGCGCCTGAGCAAAGAAGCAATTCTTCTCTCTCGCGCGAAGCTTCTATGAAACAGATTTACTTCAAGTTCAGCCGGAACCAAACGCGCAAGTTTCACAACCTCTCGGGCTACTAAAGCGGCAGTGTTCCCGTTGATGGATATAACCGGGCTTTTTGCTCCCAATAGGAGAGCGCTGGCAGCCTTGGTCGCGAGTCGAGAGGATTTCGGGGTGACCTCACCGAGCATGTAATCGAATGCCTCTCCACGACCCTGGGCAATCAAGCCCTGAGAAGCTACGATTCCGCTTTGAAATCCTTGGACAAGTCGTTCTCTGGTCTCGAGGGATCTAAAACGTGGATGGTTAGGTGATATTTTCAAATCACTGCGGCTCCATGTCCAGAGATCTTGCTAACCACTGGAATGAGACCAGCTGATCTGATGGTCGCCTTCGCTTTAGGGACGAGATCTCTGCCAACTACCGTGAAGAGTGATTCCCCAATCATCATCATACTGGACAGTATCTGTCCCCTTTGCATGCTTGCTATTGCTTCCCGCAGTCGCGGGGAGAATATTCCTAGGCAATCTGCAAACCTTCGCGATAATCTGATGAAAGTATTGGTCTCAGGACTCTTAACCTGAAGAGAGACTAGTTCTCGTCCGCATAGGTTAATTCGCTTTATCAAACCGCTGTTTGTCAGAACGCCCGCAGTTGATATCGGTCCGAACGCGCCTGAAACGACTCTCAGCGAGGACGAGGGGATGACCTTCTTGACTTCTCCGATTCCAGGAGCTCCGGCACGGGTCCGTATTACAAGTCCTCCATAGAATGCAGAAGTCACTGTTCCGAGACCGGTCTTGTACTTCACCTCCACCTTATGAGCGATCTGCGCGGCCTCAATCTCGCTGAGGTAGGAACCCAGCGCTTGATTAAGCGCTAGAGAGAGGCTTAACGCTCCCGCGCCGCTGGTCCCGTAGCCGCAGCCCATTGGGAGGATCCCTTTGTGAAGGACGTTAACCCGCAAGGTTTCGGAGGATCTTTCTAGATGCTCTTGAACAACTGCTCTCGATACCACTGGATGTGCAAGCGGCTTTCCATTAAATGAGATAGCAAGTTTCGCTCGCGAAGCTCGGCTGATCCTTACTGAAGTCGTTACTCCTTGCTGAAGATTCACTCCGGCCCCTGTAGATCCGATCTTCAACGGATCCCTCGGGGTATCATGTATGCTAAAGAAGCCAGTAATCTGACAGGGCGAAAATGACAATCCGGTCTTGACCGTGAGGATCACGCATCCTGAATATAGCGTGGTTCTCCCTCTTGGACATCGGTAGTTCCAAACTATTCTGTGTCCGGCTCTAAAGACAATATAGGGGACTAACGAATCGAAAACCGCGGGTTGTAGACGATCTAGTTGAGAGGCTTGATACTTGCGGGAGGCTTCGCAACAAGACTGCGACCCCTCAGCTGCTCCAAGCCGAAGTTGTTATTTCCCATAGTTGGCATGCCGCTCGTTGAGTCCATGGCTCGATGGCTCAGCTCGGGCGGAGTTGACCGGGTAATCCTAGCTGTCAATCATCTTTCAGATAAATTGAAGATCGAAGTAGGTCACCGTGTAGCTGGAGTGACGATCGAGTTTTCCGTAGAAGAGACCCCTTTGGGAACTGCGGGTCCGGTTCGGCTTGCGTCCAATCTTCTGAGTGGGGATGACCCATTCTTCGTGACAAATGGTGACATTGTAAGCAATATCGACATTAGACGTATGCTGGTAATGCACCAAGAGACCAAGGCAGATGCAACAATTGCCTTGGTCTCCGTTCGCGACCCTTCCCCATATGGCTCAGTCTTGACCGACTCTAACGGAACGGTGAAAAAGTTCGAGGAAAAACCGGCGGCTCACTCCGCTGCGAGTCATGTAAACGCAGGAGTGTACGTGCTCAGTCCTAAGGTAGTGGATTCCATTCCAGAAGGCCGACCCGCCAGTCTGGAGAAAGAGGTTTTCCCTAAATTAGTTCGGAATGGGAGGATGCGGGGATGGATGCACAACGGATTCTGGTACGACATCGGGCGGGTTTCGGAATATGTGCGGGCCAACCGAGAACTCTTGGAGAAGCAAGAGCCTAAGGCCGCAGTCCCCAATGCTACCAAGAACGGATGGGAGATCTTAAGGCCCTCGTTTTTGGGTACTCAGACCCGTTTGGGAGTGGGCGCGAAAGTGGGCCCTCTTTCGATTCTCAGCGAGAACGTGAGTGTTGGAGATGAAGCAATTGTCCGGAATTCAATAATATTTGAAGAAACATCCATTGGCGAGAAAGCGATTGTCGAAGGCTCGGTCATTGGCGAAAGAGTGGTTATCGGT
>VBBD01000080.1 GCA_005882895.1 Candidatus Bathyarchaeota archaeon
TTGAGCACACGGCATGCGGGACAATAGATAGCGTTGACAACTTTCTAGTCGAAGGTAGCTTATACTGCCCCAAGTGTAACAAGGAACTGATCGAAGCTGGTGTGGACTACCAGAAGCTTGGAGCCTGGTTTCAGTGCTCTCAATGTGGCAAGAGGTCAGACCTGCCAAGTCCGATCCACAGATGCAGAAGTTGCGGGCACATTTTCACTATCAAAGACACTGGTTTCGTCAACGTTTACAGCTACCGTATTAGCGGGGATGCTGAGGAAGAATTCAAGCGGACCTTTCTAGTAATGAAGCCGATTGGCGCCACTCTCGAGGATTTCCAGTACAAAGTTGAGATGCCTGGTCAGGTCGCCGGCCGTTCCGGGGCCCTCCACAGATTTGACGCTATTGCCTCAAAGGGCTCCTCGGAGTTGGTCGTGCTTGATGTAATTGCTAGTGACCGTGAAATCGAGGAGACGCCCATCGCATCTCTCTATGCTAAGGTGTTTGACGTAAGTCCTACTCAAACGATTCTCGTGGCGATTCCGGGGCTAAATGCGAAAGCCAAGAGGCTGGCCGCATTGTACAGAATCTCTGTGATCGAAGCAAGCGACTCGCAGCAAGCGGCCGATCTCCTAAAGCAACACTTCGGCTGGACAGGCCTGTCCGGCAACGAAGAATCAATAGACGACCTGCAATTGTAACCTAGTCACTACTAGTACAGTTACGCCAATCTCAAGCCGAACAGCCACTTTGCGGTGGCTAAGTTGAATCATCGTGCCGCTTAAGGTCAAGCCTGTCAAGCTTAGAGACAGCCTTTACTTGCTGATTCCAGTGGACATCGCAAGGCTCCTCGGCGTAGCTGCATCTTCCCATTTCCAACTAAGTCTGAACGAGAACCAAGAGTCTGTCAGACTCGTCTACGAGATGAAGAAGGACGAATCGCCAAAAGAGGTCGTGCCGAAAGACGAGTGAGGCGATGAAAATTAGTCCATCAGATCCTGGATCTGTTAGCGCTCAGCGCTTCTTGCATGGCCTTAGTCTTTACGATACGAGCCAAGAAAACCTACTTTCTGGATTCAGTCTTCTTCATTGCGGCGGCAAATGTTGGCTTCATTCTTTTTCTGTCTGATACGACGGCCTCAGACCTGCTGAACAAGCCTCCCAGTCCCTACTTGGATACCATCTTCCTCACCTTGACTGCTATTTCGATCGGTTTCGCAAGTTACCTTCTAAAGGAGAGCGAAGGGAAGGGCGGATTCACAGAGTTCACGAGGTTCTTGAACAGGCCTCCGAAGGCTTTACTCGTTTTCCTCTTCATCTCCATCGGATGGGCTACCACGGCTCTGATTTGGCAACCGTTCACTGTGAATAGTTTGATGACCAATGGCGAGTATATCTACTACTTTTCCTATCAAACTTGGTATCTAGCATCGAGCTCTCTGCTTTTAGCATCATTCATCGCTCTTCCAGTCTTCTCCTTCTACGAGCAGTCAAGAAGAGTACAGGATCCAAAAGCTTCGGGCTCAATTAGGCTGATCAGTCTATGCTGGGCATGTTTCGGTCTCATCACTTTCCTCCAAGAAGCCTTCGCAGGAAGCTACGCCAGTTTGGTCAAGAGTTTCGGCAGCTTAGCCGACGGAACCTTGTTCGTTCTGGTATCCTTTGCTCTGAGGGAGCCTACCATCTTGAGTAGAATTGTCACAGGAGGCGAGATGATCTTCCAAGCGGTAAGCTCAAGGACGGAAGAAGACACGATAGTGTTGTACAACACTGAGTCTGACAGGAAACGGCTCGTTGAAAGGTTCGTGGACGACGGAATCGCGACAGGACAGGAGCTGGTCTTTTACGTTATTAAATCCGAAGTCCCCTTCTACCGGGCAATCCTAAAGGGAACCGGGACAGATCATGCGCGACTAAGGGATTCACAAACGACGATTCAGTCCATTGACTTTGGAGCAGGTGAGACGTTGAGTGATCTGGCGGTTCCTCCCGGTTTCCACCGGTCCAAAAGAGAACTCGTTGACCTTGGGGAACTGAGTCTAGATCAATGCAACCTCATAATATCAAAGGTCAAGTCCCTCGACAATCTTCCGGGTCCTCGGCGGAGGCCGCGGATATGGGCTCTTAACGTCGAGGAGGCACAATCAGGCACACTAGAGGCCCTCCGTGAAGCGAACCCGAAGGCCCGAGTTCGCGACCTTGCCCTCCAGCAAGACAGCTTCTCCAAGCTGCTGAACACTAAGCATCAAGCATTGTCAAGGAACAGAATCTTACTGGAATACGATCCAGCGAGCAACTATGAAGATGCAGTCCAGAAATTTGTTAGAGAATTCCAAGCAAACGTCGAGCCAATAGCGATATTCACCAGCATGGGCAGTCCAACATTTAGACAGTTTCGCGGGCAGCACAACCTGCGAATGTTCACCTTCAGCACAAAAACGTCAACTCCGTCAAAGGTCTCTGAAGAACTTGTCCTCTTACCTGAGAGAGATACTTCATTGCTCCTAGACGCGGTCGATAAACTACTACAGGCGAACCATGGCCGTTTGGTCGGGATGGTTTTCGACGTATTCACCGATCTGATACTTTTTCAGGGATTCGAAAAAGGCTATGGAGTGCTATCATCCGTCGTGGAGATGTCTGAGTCAGAATCGGCTTCAACATTAGTGTTGATCAACTTCACAGCTCTCGACGAAAGGGCTCTGAATGGAGTAAGAGGTCTTTTCAGATCACAAGCCAAGTACGACATGGATGGGTTCAAAATGGTTCGCACGCAGAACACCGGGTATTCCGGCTTCGAGAGCAAGAGACCGACTTTAGAGGACGAGAGCCAAGGGTCAGACGGAAGAGTGTCCAGTTGAGCAGAACGCAGTCTTTCAGCCAGGTGCTTCTTGAGTGTGTTGATGAGGGACTATCAGTTCTCGGAAATGAGCCTAGGCAAGCCGTGTACCAATATCTATCCACAATTCATTCTCTGGATCGCGAGCAGATTCCCGACAAGGTCGATGAGTTCGCCACTGGACTGAAAAAGGCGCTGGGCGGCGCATCAAGAGTGATCGAGAGACTGATCCTGAAGAAACTGTTTCAGAGAATAGGCTCAACATTCCGTGAGACACCAGACTCGGAGTTCACAGATTACGTGAGCGAGGCAAAGCGCAGGTTCGAGATTACGTCGACGAAACATAGCGATCCATTAGAGGGCCTTCGGTCAAAGAAGGGCCAAGTTCCCAGTTAGAGAGTCGACAACCTCTGCCGGGGCCGGACCAAGGCCCAGACAGGTTATCGTCCCTGGAGGGACCTGCGTAAGCCCCCGATCTCTTACGAGGTGGACAGGAATCCCTTTCGACCTACCCTTCCGCTCAAGCTCTAAGATGCTCTCCAGATCAGGAACTTTCAAAGCGACTTTGAGTTGGCCTTCGTCCATCCACGACTTCCACCAACTATGCAAATGGTTACGCGCCTCTTCTGCGGCTGATACTGCCGCATGAGCGCACTGGACAGCCGCCTTGCCCCGTCCCATATCCAGATCCAATCTGACAACGAGCACCTGTTTGAAACGAAAACCCTCTGACATGACTTGGGCCAGAATAACAGCTCAGGGTATTTTAACGCGCACACATTGACTCGTTAGTCGACTCGGATGGATTCACCGGTACAAGCTTTTTCCATGAAAATCTCAACGATTATCCATGCAACTGAAGACCCCGAAAAAGTTGCTCAAGCTATGCGAAACCTCTGCCTCGACGGGACACCTATGAATTCAACAATGAACCGAGCCAAGGGTCATCACGGCAACGAAATCGTAACTTTGGGATTCACGATAAGAAACGTGAAGAACGTAGAAAGATTGCTCCAAAACATGTGGAGAGGTTTTTCCCAGTTAGACAGGACCGAGATATACTCG
This sequence comes from Candidatus Bathyarchaeota archaeon, assembly GCA_005882895.1. GTDB lineage: Archaea > Thermoproteota > Bathyarchaeia > 40CM-2-53-6 > 40CM-2-53-6 > 40CM-2-53-6. The sequence continues at coordinate 3,893 of VBBD01000080.1, forward strand.
AGCTTAGCTTCGAGAATCGACAGCACAGGTACTCTCTTCCTGAGGATTGACAAACAAGATTCGCTAAAAGGAAGAATACGTCTTGAAAATTCAGATCCGATCAAAATAGAAATCTCGTTCAGGACAAAGTCGCCGAAGAGTGAAGAGTTAGTAGACGATATTCAGAAAAAGCTGGAAGGAATTCAGGGCTAGATTAGCACTGGCGTCAAGACCCACACCCTATTATTCAGGCGTCAAGAGTTGCGTTTTGGGGAATGACGAAGCCAGTCCCAGCTTGACCAAAAGGATGATGTCCTCAGCGACGGGCCGACCCCAAAACTTAGCCCAACTTTGAAACTCAAGGGTGAGAAAGGTTTTAGTACGCACTCACCCTCGTCACCGCGATTTCAGCTAGGTGCACCAAGTTGTCCATGTTTGCAGTCCCCGGAGCTTATGACCGGGCCATAACGGTTTTCTCTCCAGACGGGAGATTATTCCAAGTTGAATACGCAAGCGAAACGGTGAAGCGAGGCGCGACGGTCCTAGGCATCGCGTCACCTGAGGGAGTCATTCTCGCCGCAGAGGAGCGAGCGGGCTCGAAACTTCAGGATCTTTCCTTCATGTGGAAGATATTCCAGATCGATGATCACGTCGGAACGGCGGTGGCCGGGCTAAGCTGCGACGCTCATATTCTCGTAGACCAGGCGAGGATATACGCTCAAAGCAATAAGCTGATGTACGACGAACCAATTGACATCGAGATACTAACTCGGCGCATCGGAGAAATAAAACAACTTTACACCCAACATGCGGGCGTTCGGCCCTTCGGAATCTCGATGCTCTTTGGAGGAGTCGACAAGAAGGGGAGCAGGCTATTCTGGACCGACCCCAGCGGGGCGTTCTTCGCATACAGGGCCTGGGCAATAGGTGCCGGCGGCGATGCAGCCAACGAGATACTTGAGGCTGAGTACAGAGACAACCTGACGATGGACGAGGCACTATTGCTCGGAATGAAATGCATGACAAAAGTCTTGGAAGGAAAGGCTGAACCTCAAAAGATACGAGTCGCAGTTATCCCGAGGGAGACGGGTAAATTCCAGAAACTCCCCGTTGAAGAGGTCGACAAGTACCTCCGTAAGCTGGATGCTGGTAAAAAGGCACCGGCTGGCAAATGAGTGACAAGTTCACAACGGCACGCCTATCGAGGGGCCAGGACCGTTTTGAGATATTAGTAAAACCACAACCGGCCCTCGACTACAAACTGGGAAAGCCGATCCCTATTTCTCAAGTCCTGATGATCGAAGAGGTATACTCTGACTCAGGCAAAGGAACGCGGGCGTCAGAAGAAAAATTGCAAAAAAACTTCGGTACGACGGATGCCGTCAGAGTGGCCGAGGAAATAATGAAATCTGGTGAGCTTCAGCTCACTACCGAGCAGCGTCGTCAACTGATTGACGAGAAGAGACGCCAAA
>VBBD01000081.1 GCA_005882895.1 Candidatus Bathyarchaeota archaeon
CAAAGCAAACCCCACCTCATCCTTGACAGTTTCCGAGAAGAGCAGATGATCAGGATTCTGAAACACAATCCCGACCTTTCTAGACAACTGGGCAACACTCTTCTTCGTTGTGTCATCTCCATCAACCGTCACTCTTCCAAGAGTCGGCTTCAACAGTCCATTCAACTGCTTCGCTAATGTCGTCTTTCCAGCACCGTTCTCGCCCATGATCGCCAGAAAGTCGCCGCTGTCAATTTTCAAATTGACAGAGTCCAGCGCCAGTTGACCAGAAGGATATGTGAAGGAGACGTTCTCGACAAGGATCAGTTGCGGAGCCTCTCGGCCAGCATCTTAACAGCAGATTCGACGTGAGTCGGAAGACGTTCAGAGACAAGCCCATCTCTCTTCAGCAGTGACCAGAGAAGGCTCACCTTGGGAAGACCAATCCCCAGCCCGCTCAACCGGTCAAACTCTGCATCGAGGACATCTTCGACCTTTCCATCCGCCACGATCCTTCCGTGATCCATAACCACAATCCGCTCCGCGTACCTCCCCACCAGATCCAACCGGTGCTCGACGACAATAACCGTGATTCCATTCTCTCTTCGCAGATCGTCCACCGCACCCATAATTTCCTCAGCCGTCCTAGGATCCAGGAACGACGTTGGCTCATCCAGAACGATCACGCTCGGCTTCATAGCCAAAACCCCAGCCAAAGCAACACGCTGCTGCTGCCCCCCTGACAACTCGTAAGGCGCCAAATCCTTGAGCTCAACCGTCCCAGCCGCGTCCATTGCCCAGTCGACCCGAGCCCTAATCTCCTCTCTTGTCAGACCCAAGTTCTCGGGTCCAAAGGCCACATCCTTCTCCACCGTTAGCGCGAAAAGCTGGTTCTCAGGATTCTGGAAAACATAACCAACCTTGCGCGACAGTTCACTAGTCGTCTCAGCCGCGACACTAACCCCATCAACCAAGAGTTCCCCTGACATCTCTCCGGGATGGAAGTTCGGGATGAGCCCGTTGAGACAGCGGCAGAGAGTAGTCTTCCCACAACCGCTGGGACCGGTTAGAAGCACGAACTCTCCTTGACCTATGACGATGTTGATGTCGTCGAGAGCTTTCGATGCCGAGCCAGCGTATTGGAAACCTAGGCCCCGGGCGGCAATGATTTCCCCCTGAGTCCCAGCCAAATTTCCTACTCACTCTTGAGTTAGTACTCTATAATGGTAAGACGAGCGTCCGCGCTATTTTAGGTCTGGAGCGGACCAATAGACTCTCTGAGACGATTCACACATGCAATCAAAACATCGTCTACAGCCCCCAACGCGGTTAATCCTGCAGCAGTTGGATGCCCTCCACCAACTCCTCCCAACAACTTCCCCAGTGGAATGGCCACATCTCGCGCCAAGTGTGCCCCCGTCTTCTGATAGAAGTCTTCCGTAGCCCGCATGTTGACCCGTATCCTCTCCTTCACCTCTCCAGCGACAAACGCCACGTGCGCGCCCAATGTCAGAAAGGCCCGCGCAGCCGAAGACTGATACGAACCAAGCTGCGACGTAACGACGATCCAATTCCCCAGCATGGTGACACTCGACCGCTCTGCCGCTCTCAACCGAGCAACCCTCTCTGACCGATTCATAGGCGAACTCAACATCCCGGAGAGACGTCGCGGATCAGCTCCGGCTCTCACAAGCTTGGCCGCGACCTCAAACGTGGACTCTCTTGCAAGCAGGAAATGTTTCGTTTCCACAAAAAGCGCCGCCATCAACGCAGTTGCTTCCACTTTACCCGGTTCTTCCTTAGATGCCTCGAACAATTGGAAGACTACCTCTGCGGCGGCAGCGGCTGACTCGTCAACAATCATTTGACGCGCCAGTTTCATCGTATCAGGATGTGGGTGATGATGGTCGACCACGATCAGACCGTGTTCCATTTTCAATAGAGCGCTAGACGCAGCCCCAAGCTGGTCTAGCGAGTTCGTGTCAACAAGCACGGCCAAATCGGCATCAGCCGGGATCTTCTGATCAGGCGTTGAGATGCTGAGGTTTTCCAATAGCTGTCTCGTCGGAGCACTAATTCCTTCAGGACATGATATTGTTGTCTTGATTCCCGGCGCAAGCTTGTGAAGAAGGGCCTGCACAGCGAAAGCCGAGCAGACTGCGTCCGGATCTGCGTTTTGATGGCACAAAAGAACGATGTGTTCGGCCATGCGAGCAGAGGCTGACAGCGACCGCAGAAATCCTTTCCAATTCGTCTTAGCCTTAATGGGAATCGTCGACACGGGCCGGCTTTCAGCTAGCCGCAGGGCTTGCAGGTCGGAGCTTCTCCTGGAGCTTCGTCTGAAGCTCTTTCATCCTCTCTTTCGTGCGCTCTTCCTGTCTTCCCAAGACTGTTATCCGCGTTCCGAGCAATTCCTTTCTCTCCTTCAGTTCTGAAAGAACCGTCTGTCTTTCGGACTTCAGTAGGAGGCTGCCTACGCTCTTGTAAACGGGGGTCTGGTTGGTGATCTTGTCGAGCTCGGCGAGCGCTCTATCTGTCTCTGAAAGCTCTATCTCCAGCTGTTGTTTCTGTGATGTTACCGCTTGTAGTGTCTGTTGAAGCTGCTGCAGCCGGGCGAGCTGTTCTTGCAGCTGTGGTGGAAGCTCAACTTCTTCACTCAAGTTTGTTACGCGCCGCTCGGTCGGTGAACCCGGCGCGTCCTATAAAAGGGTGCAACAACTTCAATCGCCCCGACGCCGGCTGCGATGAATCGTAAGAAGGAATTAGAGGCGGCTCGTAACGCAACGAGATCCTGAGCCTGAATACGCAACGTCAGGATTCGACCACGAGCGTCTAGTCTAGTGGAAGATCGATATCCCGATGTTTGTTTGGTCTCGGGAGCCACCGAAGAGAATATGGTCTTAGCTATCTTTGGTGAGTCCAGGATAATGGCTATGACAATTCGAGATTCTTTATGCGTCGTCGATGGGCTGATTCGTCGGCTCAGCCTCCGTGATTGGGGCCGGCTGCGGGTCCTCAGCGGGGGCTTCTTCAGCTTTCTTTTCGGCCTCAGGGACCACTGCCTTCTTTCTTCTGGTCCTCGTCTTCTTGATCTGGGGAGCCACTGTAACTGCAACTTTGGCGCCTGCGCGGAGGCTGTCCAGCTCGGTTGACAGTGTCGAGGGACTCATTAGACCCCTCGTGGCTCTGGCAGCGATCTCGCCAAGCTTCGTCCTCGGCGTGTAAGCTCCCCCTGCGAACTTGTAGCCACATTTCCGGCAATGCCAAACGCCGACGCTCCATCTCTTGACGGTTCTGAACATGCATCTCGGACACTCGTGTTTTCCTCTTAGGCCGGTGACTATCTCAACGTACTGTCGGCGGGTGATTGTTCCATAACGGGCGCTGAAGCCCCCGGCGAGCCCTATCTTCTTTCCCATCAGCCCTTCGCCGCTGCCAATATCTTCGCTCTATTTTCAGCAGCTTTCTGCACGGCCAGGCGCACCACCGTTTTCAGTTCGTCTTGCGTGAAGCCTGATAGGCCTCCTTTCTGCATGGCGCAAATGTTGCCGTTCTTCTCGATGGTGACTGTGAGCCTCGCGTTCATGACCTGCTCTTCCTCGAGGACGGGGTCTACGACGATTGTCTTGCCGACCTTGGCGAAAGTGATGGCAACAGGATGGTTATTGAGGGGTAGCGGAAGAAGCCCGGGCTTGTATACGACCTCGTCGCCCTTGAGCTCGGCCTTCAACAGCTTGGCGCTCGCAAGGGCCGCTAGGGCGGCTATGGATGATGCGTCTATTAGGTTGCCGTCGTGATCTAGAATGTAGATGTCGACGAAGACCACCTGGACTTTCTTGCCTTTCAGGAGGACTAGCGATTTCATGTCCACCGCCTTTGATTCTCTGATTCCCCGGTCGATAACGCGAGCCAGCTCGATGGCTTGCTCACTTGGAGGTCCTGTTTCGAATAGTGGAGACGCTAGAGGACCTAGCTCCGCGTTTACTGTTAGTACTCCTTCGTCCGGTGTGTCGGGGAAGGGTGTTCCTGTTTCTATTTTGATTCCGACAAGGACTTTTGACTTGCCGAGGGATACTTGTGCCGAGCCGTTTGCTTTTTCTATCAGACCCACTTGAATGTGTAATGGCCTATAGCTGTCTGCTGTTCTATCGTCTATCCTCTTTCCGTTTGCGACAAGATCAACTACAGTTTTTTGTTCGAGCTTCGCGACGGGCGGAAGCTGGGGAGTGAATGACACTAAGCCACTACCTCGGTTTCTTCTCTTTCCTCAGCCACTTCCTTGATCACTAGATATTTCTTCTTCAGTGCTTCCTGTTGCATGCCATGGATGGTCTTGCATGCGTCTAAGGCCATCGTCAGTCCTTTTTCGAACTCGTTGGTTGTGAGTATTCCGTCCATTTGGAGGAGGGTTACTAGGTTTGCGTTGGGGACCCATGCCACTGGAAGGTCAGCTTCACCGTACTTGTCTTCCGCATCGGATAGGTCCAGCGCTATATGCCCCTGAATCTTGCCGACAGCGCACGCGGCGACCAGCTCCCTCATCGGTATCCCTGCATCCGCTAATGCCAAGGACGCTGCGGTAATTCCAGCGCAGCGAGACCCACCGTCGGACTGCAGGACTTCGATGAAGACGTCGATTGTTGTTCTGGGGTAGAGATCTGTCAGAACTACTGACTCCAGTGATTCTCGGATTACTTTGGAGAGCTCCATCTCTCTCCTCGAGGGTGCAGGGTTCTTTCGTTCATCCACTGAGAAGGGAGCCATCCGGTATCTACACCTCAAGACCGCACGGTCTGGAAGAGCGATGTGCTTCGGGTGTGCTTCTCTAGGCCCGTAGACCCCAACGAGAATCTTGTTCTTTCCCTGTTCAATATAGGCGGACCCATCGGCTTTGTCGAGTATTCCTACTTCGAGTTTTATGGGTCTTAGCTGATCCAGACGACGACCGTCTATCCGGATGCCCTTATCGTCGATCAGTTTTTCAGGCTGTTTGGGTTCTGGCAACTTCTCCTACCACGTTTGATTTTGCAATCATTTCTCTTATCCTGTCTGTTAATCCTCTTGTATGGGCTTCACGTTCGACCATGTATATGGCTTCTACTGCGACCCTTTCGTTCTCAGGAGACTTGCCCCAGACCATGACCACGCCATTTTGTCCTACGGTTATCTGGCAACCCGTCTCTCTCTTCAGCATGCTGATCATCGAACCCTTCCTCCCTATCAGACGGGGTATCTTGGCGGCTGATATCTCTACCACTCTCCCCGTGGAGATTTTGCCTAAGCCTGGGCCCTTTACGGTGAGAAGCGGATCCCTAGTTCTGTCGAACGCGAGCACTTGAGACAAAACCATGTCTCCAACGTCGAATGATTCTGATAGATCTCTTCGCCGAGGTCCTCTGGGACCCGGGGTCTCGGAGGCAGGGAGCATCGCCTCGTATGGCGCCCGTATGTCCACGGTCCAGCCTGATAGTCCCACATCTACGATTCTGCCGCCGACGAGGTCTCCTACTCGTGGAAAATATCCACCCTTGAGGGGGACGACAGTGACTCTGTTGCCATCAACCTCAAAGATTCCTATGCAGGCGGAATATATCCGGGTTCCTACTTTGAACGAGTTGTCACCGAGCACATGGTCTCCTTCGGCGAGGAGTTCGCCGGGTGCCACGACTTGTTTTGGTTCTGCTACGATTACCATCGTGTTCCCGCGCTAGTTCAGGACCTTCATCTGAATAGTTCCCTGTGTCATCTTGCTTACTC